>CAYNVK010000517.1:0-2803 GCA_964400395.1 uncultured Lentimicrobiaceae bacterium
TGATTATTAAGAAAGCGATATTAATTCTTGTATTATTGCTGTTCCTGTATCCCGCCGGGACCAGGGCAGATCTTGCCATGCCTGCTGATAGCTCAATGATCGAAATCCGGCTACCAGATCCACAAAGTATTGCCGAATACAAAAAGCAAAATGAATTTCAATATAAAAGTGGAAACGGCACATTCAATATTCTGAGGTTGCTTCCCTCCTGGATTCGAAATGCCATTGTCCGGTTCTTCGAAATAGTATATAATGCAGGTAGTGCTGAAATATTCCTTGTTATTTTGCTGGTGATTGCAATTATCGCCATCATTTTAAAAGCTAACGAGATAAACCCGATTACACTTTTCAGGAAGAAAACGCACAATATTCAACCTGCATATACAACAGGAAATGCGCAAATACAGGATATGAATTTCCAGGAATTAATTGATCAGGCTGCAGATCAGCGTAATTACAGGCTGGCTGTGAGGTATCAGTACCTGCAATCCCTCTCAAAGCTTGCCGGTACCGGAGAAATTGAACTTCGGGAAGGCAAAACCAACAGGGATTATATCACTGAAATTAAAAACCCCGAAATCCGCCGGTTTTTTGTGACCCTGGTGCATGGATTCGAATTTACCTGGTATGGCGAATTTTTGCCGGATGAAAACCAATACTCCCAGCTTTGTTCTGCATTTGTTACATTTAATAAACTAATGCAGGAATGAAAAAATACAGGCTTAATATTCTGCTGATTGTGGTGCTTTTAATCATCTGGACCATTTACCAGGTGTTTAAACCCAATCCGGTAAACTGGGAACCTACTTTGATAAATACTGATAAGAATCCTTATGGAACCTACATCCTTTTCCATGAGGCTGCTTCTCTTTTCCCCGGACAAAAGATCAGCGTTTCGCGTTTGCCGGTTTATAACCAGCTGGATGATTCAACCGGACAACGTTATAATTATGTGCTGATTGCTCAATCTTTTTCAATTACTAACGAGGAGATGCAAAAGCTCCGAAATTTTGCTAAAAGCGGCAACCATATCTTTATTGCAGCCGAAAATATAAGTGAATCATTTTGCGACTCATTAGGCTTGAAAATAAACGACAAGCCCAACCTTCAGGCGCTAAAGGATTCAACTTTCCGATTTAGTAATTCCCGGTTAAATAAGGGCAGTTTTGCCATCCCATCATTCGCACACAAGTATTTTACCATTGCTGACAGTTCGCTGAAAATAACGTCGATTCTGGAAGATCAGCAACAACGAAAAGTAATGGTTAAAATTAAGATAGGTGAAGGGTCAATCATTCTCTGCTCGGTTCCGTTGATGTTTTCCAACTGGTTCGTATTGCGTGAAGATATGAGCCCGATCCCATTTAAAGCACTTTCGTACCTGCCTGCTGACAGGCCTTTGGTATGGGACGAATACCAGAAACAAGGCAGGCTTGAAGACAGCAATCCCCTGAGGGCAATTTGGGAGAACAAGGCATTAACCTGGGCTTATTTTCTTTCGTTAACAGGGATACTACTGGTTGTAGTATTCGAAACCCGCCGGCGCAGAAGCATGGTACCTGTTGTGGTTCCGCTAAAAAATACAACGCTCGAATTTGTGAGAGTTATTGGATTGCTGCATTATGAACAACGAAACTACACTGATATTGCCCGAAAGAAAGCAAATTATTTTCTCGATAGAATCCGATTGCACTACTACCTGCCAACACAAAATACCGACCATTCATTTGTTGTTGCCCTTTCGGAAAAATCAGGTTACGATCTCAGGGAAACAGAAAAGCTGATGGATGCAATTACTTATGCTCGCAATGCATTAATACTGACAGCTGATGACCTTATTGAACTGAATAAATCTATAGAAACCTTTACCATAAAAACCAAGCTTAAAATCTGATATCATGCAGCAAGAAGAAAGTATAAATTTCGAAGCCCGCCTCGACTTTTCAATATTACAGCATAAAGTTGAATTGCTCAAAGCTGAAATGGCGAAATGCCTGGTAGGGCAAACAGCCATGGCCGAATTGTTGTTAACAGCTATTCTGGCCGACGGGCATGTGCTGGTTGAAGGAGTTCCCGGTATAGCCAAAACACTCACAGCAAAACTACTTGCACAAACCATTTCGACTCATTTTTCGCGTATTCAGTTCACCCCCGACCTCATGCCATCGGATGTAATCGGAACCTCTGTTTTTAATCCTGCTTCGGGGAATTTTGTTTTCCGCAAAGGACCTGTGTTTTCGAACATTGTGCTGATTGATGAAATAAACAGGGCTCCAGCTAAAACGCAATCGGCACTTTTTGAAGTGATGGAAGAACGACAGGTAAGCTACGATGGCATCACTTATTCATTTGATTTTCCATTCCTGGTACTGGCAACACAAAACCCGGTCGATCACGAGGGCACCTATCGGCTCCCTGAGGCACAGCTCGACCGTTTTATGTTTAAAATTGATATTACCTATCCGACTGCGGCAGAAGAATTACAGGTTCTGGAACTAAAAAGCAATCCCGCTTCGAGCCAGTTAGAAAATGTGCAGGCTGTGCTCAGCCCCAACGATATTACTGATTTCAGGAAACTGGTAGCCCAGGTGCATATTGAACCAAGGGTGAAGGAATATATTGTAGCCATAGTAGGGGCTACACGAAACCACCCGTTTCTTTACCTGGGAGCATCTCCCAGGGCCAGTCTGGCTCTTTTGCATGCCTCAAAAGCTTTGGCTGCATTAAGGGGTAAAGATTTTGTTGTTCCTGAAGATATTCAGGAGCTGGCGCTTCCTGTAATACGTCATCGGATTATCTTATC
>CAYNVK010000518.1:0-2802 GCA_964400395.1 uncultured Lentimicrobiaceae bacterium
AGCTTAGTGCAGGTTTTACCAGGATGGGCAACAGGAATATCCAAATCGTAACATCCCGCGATATAACCGATCGCATTCAAAACCAGGAAGCTTTAAGCAAAAGCGAACAAAAGTACCGGGAGCTTACCGAAATGTTACCGCAGGCTATTTATGAACTCGATGCGCAGGGAAATCCGAAATATATGAACAAGGCAGGATTAAAAATATTCGGAATTGAAAACGGCAGCGGGGATAAAAAAGCCTTTGATTTTTTTGTACCCGAAGATATGCAGCGTATGAAACAAGCTTTAAAAATAGAGGCTGAACGGATGGCTGATGACGAGGGCATTCTGGAACCCGTTCCTTCCGACCCTATGGAGTTTACGGCCCAACGACCTGATGGTAGCAAATTCCCTGTGCTGATCTACGGAACTTCCATCATTGAAAATGGCGAAATAAAAGGCTCGCGGGGGATGATCATTGATATTTCGGAACGCAAGGCGATGGAAAATGCGCTGCGCGAAAGTGAATCGAAATACAAAACACTGATTGAAAATTCGCAGGACGGCATATTTGCCATCATAGGGGATAAAGTGCATTTTGTAAACAATACCTTATGCCGGATGCTCGGCTACAGCGCTGACGAATTATACAATATGCCGGCCATTAACATGGTAGTGCCCGAAGATCGTGAAAAAGGACTCGAAATCAGCCAGAGGAGAATACAAGGTGACTGGTCAACGGTGAATGGCATTTTCCGTTTCCAGGCAAAAGATGGTACCATCAGGGAATGCGATACGTATTCATCCGTTTTGGAACTTAACGGCCAGATTGTTAGCTACATCACCGTTCACGACCTCACTGAAACCCGCCGGATGCAGGAACAGCTGAAACTTAGCGAGGAAAAATACAGAAACCTGATTGAAAATGCTACCGATGGTATTGTAATCGTTCAGGATGGGTTATTGAAATTCGCCAATCAAACGATGTGCGATATCATGAAATACAATCTTGAAGAGTTAATTGACAAGCCATTCCTTGATTACATTGACGAAGCTGATCATGATTCACTGAGCAATTTTCATAACCGGCGCATGACTGGCGAACAGTTCAGTAACATTTTAAGAAGTCATTTTATCAGGAAAGATGGGAAAATGATAACCGTAGAACTGAATGCACGAACATCTAATTACAAGGGCCGTCCTGCAGGATTTATTGTTATCCGCGATATTACTGATCGATTGAAAATTGAAAATGAATTACAAACAGCTAAGCACAACCTCGAAATGCTGAACCGTGACCTCGAACAGCGCGTAATCGAAAGCTCCGAAAGCCTTACCGAAGCGCGCACACAGCTTATTAATCTGCAAAAGGAAAATCTGCAGTCGCAGTTTGATGTACTCAAGCAGCAGGTGAATCCTCATTTCCTGTTTAACAGCCTGAATGTTTTAACATCGCTTATCAAACTGGAGCCCGACCTGGCGGAGAAATTCTCAGAACACCTGTCGAAGGTTTACAGGTATGTTTTAGAAAATAAGGACAACGAACTGGTCGATCTGAATACCGAACTGGTATTCCTCGATGCCTATATTTTCCTGCTCAATATCCGCTTTGTGAATAAACTCCATGTTAATATTAATATTCCTGACTCGAAGCGTAGCTACCAGGTTATTCCGCTGGCTATGCAATTGCTGATTGAAAATGCCATCAAGCACAACATCATGTCAAAATCCAATCCCCTTCAGATTGATATTTTTATTGATAATAAGAATTTCCTCAACATTGTAAATAACCTGCAGGAACGCCCGTCGCAAATAGTTTCGACTGGGGTGGGCCTGAAAAATATTCAAAACAGGTACCTGTTGCTGAATAACACCGAACCTGTTTTCGAAAAAACCAAAACCCATTTTATTGCGAAAGTACCCCTTGTAAAAATTGATTAATACTACTGAAAATGAAAATAGTAATTATTGAAGACGAAGAATTTGCCGCCCGCAGGCTTGAAAATATGATTCGGGAATACGACCCGACCATTGTGGTTTCGGCAAAGTTAGAATCGGTATCGGAATCGATAACCTGGTTCAAAACAAACGAGGAGCCTGACCTTATATTTCTCGACATACACCTGGAAGACGACCTGAGTTTCGCCATTTTTAAGGAAGTACCCATTTGTTGCTCCATAGTGTTTACAACAGCCACCGATGAGTTGGCGGCCCGCGCATTCCACCTGAAAGGAATTGATTACCTGCTCAAGCCTATCATTCAGAATGATTTATTTAAAATGCTTGATAAGTATAAAGATCAGCCAAAAGCGCTTTGCCCCGTGAATCCGGATATTTTTAACGAAATAATCAATCCCATCAAACCATGAAGACCATTATTATCGAAGACGAAGAATTTGCTGCACGCCGCCTCGAAAACATGATCAGCGAATGCGACAGCTCCATTGAAATTGTGGCCAAACTGCAATCCGTCAGGGAATCGGTGGCCTGGCTGAAATCGAACCCGCATCCCGAACTTATCTTCCTCGACATACAGCTGGATGATGACCTGAGTTTCGCTATTTTCGAGCAGGTTGCGGTTCAATCGCAAATCATCTTTACCACGGCATTCGACGAGTATGCCATTAAAGCATTCAAACTAAAAAGCATCGATTACCTCCTGAAACCGATTATCAAAGAGGAATTGTGCAACGCCATAAAGAAATACAGAGATATGGCAGCGCCATTGCAGCAGGCAATTGACTTTTCGTCGCTTTTCAATCTTCTTAACCAAAAGAACGTTAGCTACAAGGAGCGTTTTTCGGTGGTTGTCGGGCAAAAA
>CAYNVK010000519.1:0-2800 GCA_964400395.1 uncultured Lentimicrobiaceae bacterium
AATTACCGGCCAGTTCACCACATTCCAGAATGCGGAGATGTAATCGGGCCGGCGGTTTTGGAATTTAAGGTAGTAGGCATGTTCCCATACATCCAGCGCAAGAATCGGTGTTCCCTTGCAATCGAAATTATCCATAAGCGGGTTATCCTGGTTAGCGCTTGAGCAAACACACAGTGATTTGTCGGCCTTTACCGATAGCCATGCCCATCCGCTACCAAATCGGTTGGCGGCTGCATCATTGAATTTGGTTTTAAAATCCTCGAAAGAACCATATTGTGCATTGATGGCTTCGGCCAGTTTTCCGCCTGCTGTGCCTCCACCTTTTGGCGACATGCTTTCCCAGAATAAGGTATGATTATACAAACCACCCCCGTGGTTGCGTACCGGAACCGGCAATTTGCTCACCTGGGCAAAAATATCCTCCAGCGAAGCCCCGTTCATATCGGTTTCTTTTATGGCTGCAACAAATTTGTCGAAATAGGTTTTGTGGTGTTTCGTATAATGGATCTCCATGGTCATGGCATCGATATGGGGTTCCAGGGCATTGAATGCATAGGGTAGTTCAGGAAATTTGTAGTCCATTTTGTTTAATGTATTAATAAGTTTTACGTATAATTTAGATTCGATATAAATAACATCGGCATGTATAAATAGTTCAATAATTTCTGAGTGTTTTAACATTTTTAAACACAGCAGGGTTTAGGCTTTTAGGTTGTGCATCTGCAACCAGTTGTGGTAGTTGTTGTAAGTAAAATTTTACATTTCAAACCCAAAACGGGAATGGTGATTTGGACTGCCAGGTATGCAGTGTGTTTCGTAATTAACCGGAAAGGAAAAAGGGAAAGCCAGTAGCTTAAAAATCAGCGCCAAGCTTTACATTAATTTGCCTGGGGGTGAGGTAATTCGGAACCCCGTATTGGTTGTTGTTGAAATCGCGGACCCAGGTATATGAAATGGTATTTGAAATTTGGAGCAGGTTAAGTATTTCCATGGTTACCCAGAGGTTTTTAAATCCTTTAAAGAACCCGCTTTTGGGATGTAATGCTTCGCCACCAATAATCTGTTTGGATAAACCAATATCAACCCTTCGGTATGGCGGCATTCGGTAAGTATGGGTATAGAGCGGCGTGTTCGGGGCACCGGTAGGTAATCCGCTTCCAAAATAAAGCCCGAGGTTCATCTTAAATGTTGGGTTCATGGGCAGGTAATCCTGGAAAAACAACCCGAAAGTTATACGCTGGTCGGTAGGGCGCGGAATATAACCGGGGTAAATCGTAGCGCTGTCCACTACTACGTTATCGGGGCTACCGGGATGGATTACCTCGCCCGAAGCATTATAATATTCCTGGTACTGGTCGGAATATAAATCTTCTGCGGTTTTCATATACGATAGACTTGCCCAGGATTCAACGCCTTTCACAAAGTCGCCGTTCACTTTAAAATCAATACCATACGCATATCCTTTCGATGCATTTTCGCCCAGATATTGAATCCTTACATTATCAACCTGGTAAGGAACGAGCTCGGTTAAGTGCTTGTAATATACCTCGGTTACATACTTAAACGGTCTGCCCCAGGCCTTAAAATTCCAGTCGCTCCCGGCTACAAAATGGATCGATTTCTGGGCTTTCAGGTTCGGGTTTAACTCCCCCTGCAAATTGCGCAGTTCGCGGTAAAAAGGGGGCTGATAATAGTAACCCGCCGAAAAACGCAGCATGATATCTTTTTCCCATCGTGGTTTAAATGATATACTTACCCTGGGGCTGGCAATAAACTGATTGTTGTAGTCCCAGTATTGAAACCTGATACCTGCAGTGATTGCAAAAGCCGTTGAGTCGTGATCAATAGTCCAGGTGTTTTGAGCAAAGGCGGTGTATCTGTTCGAGTTGATGTTGGCTGATGTTTTCAGATGGTAATTCAGCTCAAAGTCCGAAAGGTTACCTGGCTGTCCGGGTGTGCCAAAATGAGTGGGTACCGAATAAAATGCTGAATCAACCCTTTGCCATTCGTTGATGTGGTCAATGATCATTTCGCGCTGATATTTAATACCCCAGGAGGCAAAAATATTTCCTTTCGAATAGCTGTAACGGTTTTCGAGGTTCATCACAGTCATGTCGAGTTGATTGCGGGCGTGATCAAAATATCCGCCTATGCCTTTGGTTTCAATTACTTCGATTGAATCACCCGCGGCAGGTTTATTCTCGAGCAAGGCAATATAATATTCGGACAGTATATCGTACGCCTCGGTTTCGGACGAGCTGTAGGCCGATGCAATCCATTTTACCAACAGGTTCTGGTTGGGTTTTTGGGTGAGGGTAATAGCTCCCATGCGGCTTGCGTAGGTGTCCGCCTCGCGCCCGTCGAAATACATGTTCAGCCGCAACGGTGTAAAATAGGTGCCGAAATTGGTTTGTCGCGATTCGGGAATCAGGTTGTATTTGTTTGAGGAAAGATATCCGAGCACCGAAATTTCGAGTTTTTTATTGAGCTCATAAGTAAACAGCGATTGAACATCCAGGAAAACCGGCATGTAATTTCCCTTGGTTTCCAGTGAGTTGAGCAGGTATTGGTTGGTTTTGTACCTGGCCCCGGCGAGGTAGGTAAATTTTTTCTTCAACCCGGTTCCTTCAACATGGGCCGAAGCGCCAAGCAAACTGGCGGTAGCAGAAGCCGCAAAAGAAGTGGGCCGTTTGTATTTGATATCCAGCACACTCGAGAGCTTGTCGCCATAACGGGCTTCGAATCCGCCGGCCGAAAACAGCACGGAAGAAACCAGGTCGCTGTTCAGGAAACTCATGCC
>CAYNVK010000520.1:0-2800 GCA_964400395.1 uncultured Lentimicrobiaceae bacterium
CATCTGACTAAAGTACAATATTTGTGGGTACACGGTAGCTGCTGCAAGCAGGGATATCCGACACTTTAAACTTGCAATCACTGATATCAAGAGGGATGCTTCATGCGCTTCAAACCCGCTTCAACTCCGCCCAGCGTGACAAAAGTCCTTAAACTTTTGAAACAACTTGAAACCCTTGAAACCCCTGAAACCCTGCTTGCAGCAGGCAAGTCTTAAAATCCATTAATAAATTACGCTCCCGAAATTTTCAGATCATCATCCCCACTCAGCGGAACAATATTGTCGTTATGCCAGCTGGCATACATGGTATAGCTCCTGGCAATGCGGTTCACCTGGCCTTCGAGCAGTGCTTTGTCAATTGATTTTATTTTTTTGGCAGGCACACCGGCATACACGCTCCCCGATTCAACCAGCGTACCCTGTGAAACCACCGCGCCGGCTGCAATAATAGAGTTGTTTTCAACCACAACGCCATCCATTACAATGGAGCCCATGCCGATCAGTACATTGTCGTGTATGGTGCATCCGTGCACAATGGCCGAATGGGCAATGGAAACGTTGTTGCCGATGCTTACCGGGTGTTTCTGGTAGGTGCAGTGTATCACGGCTCCGTCCTGTATGTTTACGTTATTGCCGATGCGGATGGAATGTACATCGCCGCGGATCACGGTGTTAAACCATACGCTGCAGTTGTCGCCCATTACAACATCACCTACAATGGTGGCGTTTTCGGCTATAAACGTGTTTTCGCCGATAACCGGGCTGATTCCTTTTATGGGATATATAAGTGGCATGTTTTTTTTATTTACGATTTATAATTTACGATTTACGATTGAAGAGGAACTACCGTCTTCCGACGAAACTATTCACGATTTACGATTTACGATTGAAGCGGTACTTCGGTCTTCGGACTTCCGACTCCCGTCTTCCGACTAAACAATTTACGATTTACGATTGAAAAAGTACTTTGGTCTTCGGTCTTCGGTCTTCGGACTTCCGACTCCCGTCTTCCGACTAAACAATTTACGATTTACGATTGAAGATTTACTTCCGTCTTCCGACTTCGGTCTTCCGACCCCCGTCCTCTAACCTTACTCCTTACTCAGGCAGCTCGTCACCACACCAGCCTAATACTCAGGACTAAAAGCATTGGTTTCTGTTTCACTCACTTTCGGGTAATCGATGGAAAAGTGCAGGCCGCGGCTTTCCTTGCGCTCTATGGCCATTTTAACAATTAAGGTTGCTACTTTTATCAGGTTGCGCACTTCACAGATTTTATCGATCAGTACCGATTTTTTGTACAACTCCTCGGTTTCGCGTTCGAGCGTGCTCAGCCTGTCGGCAGCCCTGCGCAGACGGAGGTTCGAACGTACTATGCCCACGTAGTTGGTCATAATTCCCTGCAGCTCCCGCATGGTTTGGGTAATAAGTATCATTTCTTCATTCATCACGGTGCCTTCGGCATTCCAGTCGGGAATATCGGTACACAATGAAATATGATTTAGCTTTTCGGATGCATCAATGCAGGCGCGGTGCGAATATACCAGCGACTCGAGCAATGAATTGCTTGCAAGCCTGTTGGCCCCGTGAAGCCCGGTGGATGAACACTCGCCCGAGGCGTAGAGGTTTATGATAGAGCTGCGGCCCCATTCGTCAACTTTAATACCCCCGCAGGTATAATGAGCTGCAGGTACCACAGGTATCATTTCCTTCGTCATATCAATACCTATACTCAGACATTTTGCATATACGCCGGGGAAATGATCGATAAGTTTGTTGCGGTCGAGGTGGCGGCAATCGAGATACAGGTGATCTTCGCCGCTTATTTTCAGTTCGTTGTCGATGGCGCGGGCCACTATATCGCGTGGGGCCAGCGAGAGGCGTTTATCATACTTATGCATAAACTCGTTGCCTTTGCGGTCCTTCAGTATGCCGCCAAATCCGCGCAATGCCTCGGTGATAAGGAACGAAGGTTTTTCGGCAGGATTATACAGCGAAGTAGGATGGAATTGTATAAACTCCATTTTTTCGATATCGCCTTTGGCACGGTACACCATGGCAATGCCATCGCCGGTAGCAATAGGTGGATTTGTGGTGGTGGCGTACACATTGCCGGCCCCGCCGGTTGCCATAAGGGTTACTTTTGCCAGTATGGTATCGATGCTGTTGTTGTCGCGATCGAGCACGTAAGCACCATAGCACGTGATATCGGGTGTGCGCCGGTTCACATACATTCCCAGGTGGTGCTGGGTGATAATTTCGACCGTGAAATGGTTTTCGAGTATTTCGATGTTTTTATCCTCACGGGCGCGGGCCAGCAGGGTTTCCTCTATTTCCAGACCGGTCTGGTCCTTATGGTGAAGCACCCTGAATTCCGAATGCCCGCCTTCCTTGGCCAGATCGTATTGCCCTGCCGCGTTTTTATCAAAACTCACCCCAAGTGCAATAAGTTCTTTAATGCGGTCAGGGGCTTCGGTGATGGTAATGCGCACCACGTTTTCATCGTTCAGGTCATCGCCGGCAATCAGGGTATCCTGTATGTGCTTTTCATACGTATCGGGCGTATACATTACGGTAGCTATACCGCCCTGGGCATATTTGGTGGCTGTTTCTTCAGCACTGGTTTTGGTAACAATACAAACTTTCCCAAACTTAGCTGCCTTCAGCGCAAAGCTCAGCCCGGCAATACCTGTTCCTATAACCAGGAAATCAACTTCTCGTCGCATATATTTGAAATAAGCTGCAAATTTAACAATTAAGAATGGTATTTGGCTTGTAAGTATATGTATTCATCTTTTTC
>CAYNVK010000521.1:0-2798 GCA_964400395.1 uncultured Lentimicrobiaceae bacterium
AACGTGTTTTTCAGCCGCTGTAACCTGTCGTGCATCTATTGCCAGAATTACCAGATCAGCTGCAATAGGGGAGAAGTGAATGAACGTGAAATGACGCTGGATGAAGTGGTTGACTCAATCATCGGACTACTCAGCACCGGATGCCATGCCGTTGGGTTTGTATCGCCTTCGCATTATATTCCACATGTGAAAGCTATCATTGAATCGCTTCGCATTTCAGGATTTAACCCGGTATTTGTGTATAATACAAATGGGTACGATAAAGTGGAAGAAATCCGTGAACTCGATAGCTATATCGATATTTATCTTCCCGATTTTAAATATGCAGGCAATCAGCTGGCCAGGGAGTATTCAAAGGCAGGTGATTATCAACAGGTCGCATTGGCGGCCATAAGTGAAATGTACAGGCAGCGTGGCTCAACGCTGGTAATGAACGAAAACGGTTATGCCGAGCGCGGGCTTATTATTCGCCACCTGGTGTTGCCGGGAAACGTTCAAAATAGCCTGGATGTACTCAATCAGATTGCGTGCATTTCAACCTCAATAGCCATTTCGCTTATGGCACAATATGGCCCTGTGCCGGCAGTGCAAAATCATCCACTACTCAATCGGGTATTACTCGCTGATGAATATAGCCAGGTTAGAACCGAACTCGAAAACCTCGGGTTTTACAAAGGTTGGGTGCAGGAACTCGAAAGCAGCGAGCATTACCGCCCTGATTTTGAATCAGATAAACCATTTGGATAAGGTGTTTGACTTAAAAAATGATGTATGTGATAAAAATCGTATTTTTCGACAGCTGTTTGTACTTTTGTAATACACGCATACATCATTGCAAAATAAATATACCTGATTAAAACGTATTGCATTAAAACCTGGGATATGAACGTACCTTTTAAAATAGTGAAGCTGACCCGTGAATTTATTCAACAGGTGCTCCATGACCCGATACCTGCACACCGACACGACCATGAAGAATTAATTATTGTTACCCATGGAAAACCTGTTCATTACCTCGATTATGTGCGTGAGGAGCTGCAATCGCCTGTAATTGCGTATGTTGCCCAGGGTAAAGTACATAATTTTATGCCTGATGCTGAAACCAGCGGTTGGGTGATACGATACAAAAATGAACTTGTACCCGACAGCAGGTTTAACTTTTATTCGAATTTTCTGGAGCAGGTTAATTACCCCTTGCAATCGGATTTCTGTAGTTCTACGGTTGAATCGCTTTGCGAAATTATGTTGCGCGAGTACCAGGAAGAAAATATTAATTACCAGGTTATCAAGCACCTGTTAAGCGCGTTGCTTACAAAACTCGAAAAGGATACCCGGCAGGAATACCTCGACACCCAGGCTTCGAACCGATCGCAGATGGTGACTTTTAATAGTTTTCTTAAAATTTTGGAATTCAATTTTATGCGGCCCGAAGGAGTCGATTATTATGCTGATAAGCTGAATATGAGTACCCGAAATCTGAACCTGATCACGCAATCGGTATTTGGCAAAAGTGCTACCGACATTATTGAAACGCGGAAGCTGATCGAGGCCCGTTCTCTTTTGCTTAATTCAGGCAAATCGGTGTCCGAAATCGGTTATGAACTCGGCTATAACGAGAAATCGTATTTTACCAGGGTTTTCCGCAAGCGAACAGGAGTAACACCTACCGAGTATCGCGAGCAGATGATGACCGCTATTTCCTGATGTTACTACACATCTTCCTGAAAGTGTAACCGCTCTCGCCATAAGCAGGCGTAATTTTGCTGCATCAAATTAATCATTCAAAAATTAAGAAAATGGCAGCAAAAACAACCTGGGGCATCGACCCTGCACATTCCGAAATTGCTTTTAAAGTTAAACACCTTATGATCAGTAATGTAAAAGGATCATTTGCTGAATTTAGCGGGCAACTTATTACCGATGGCGATGATTTTACCACCGCCGAAATATCCTTCACCATCAACCCGGCATCCATCAATACGGGAGTATCCGATCGTGATGCACACCTGAAAAGTGCTGATTTTTTCGATGTTGAAAACTTTAAGGAAATCACCTTTACCGATGGAAAGCTTGTAAAGACCGATGAAAACGAATTTAACCTGCTTGGTAACCTTGTTATTAAAGGCGTATCGCAGCCTGTAACTTTAAAAGCTGAATTTGGCGGGCAAATGGCTGATCCATGGGGAAATGTTAAAGCTGGTTTTACACTCGAGGGCAAGATAAACCGTAAGGATTATGGCCTCACCTGGAATGCAACACTCGAAACCGGTGGTGTTCTGGTGAGTGACGACATCAGGCTGAACCTCGAAGTTCAACTCCTGAAACAGCAAGCTTAATTATTGAGTCATGAACTTGTATGAATCGAAAACGGTTTCTGCGCGCATTAGCATTATTACCACTAACAGGCCTGGCCATGAATTTAAATAAACTGAAACTTTTTACTGATCCCCTCGAAAGCACAGAAACTATGCCTGTGCTTTTTGTGGGGCATGGCAGCCCGATGAATGCCATTGAACAGAACGAGTTTACCACGAGCTGGGAAACCCGGAGCAAATTGCTGCCAACGCCAAAAGCCATTTTGTGCATATCAGCACACTGGGAAACCAAAGGCACCTTTGTAACTGCTATGAAATTACCGCCTACCATACACGACTTTGGTGGTTTCCCGCAGGCACTCTTCGATGTGCAATACCCGGCTCCCGGAAGTACTGAACTGGCTGAGGAAACCAAAAAGCTGATTGTGAAAACCGAAGTAGGGCTCGATACAAACTGGGGTCTCGACCATGGTACCTGGAGTG
>CAYNVK010000522.1:0-2794 GCA_964400395.1 uncultured Lentimicrobiaceae bacterium
TGCAAACAAATTCCAAAAGTTAGAATGAGTAAAAATAAATAATTTCCCTGAATGGAAGTTCCCGACTTATAAACTAATATTCCTATTTTTGCCTCTATGCCCGGAAGTAAATTTTACCAGCGGATTCATTCATGGAGGTTACGACATATCGCTCCCCGTAACTTCGTGCTGATTCTTAGCCTGTTAGCCGGTAGCCTGGGCGGATTCGCAGCCATTTTACTGAAAAATGCCGTTTACCTCGGGCATTTGCTGCTCACGCAAGTAATCTCTATCAGGAGTTTTAACCTGCTGTACCTCTTTTTACCGTTCATAGGGATACTGATAACTTATCTTTATGTAAAATACATTGTCAGGGATAATATCGGTCACGGTATCAGTCGTGTTCTGCAGTCAATTTCCAAAAGTAACAGCATTATGAAGGCCCACAATATGTATACCTCCATGATTGCCAGTACCATTACGGTTATGTTTGGAGGTAGTGTGGGGCTCGAGGCCCCGATTGTGCTTACCGGTTCGGCCATAGGTTCGAACTTGGGGCGCTACCTGCGGGTTGATTACAAAACCATAACACTGCTGCTGGGATGTGGAGCTGCAGGAGCTATTGCCGGTATTTTTAAGGCACCTATTGCAGGCGTAATATTTGCCATGGAAGTGCTGATGCTCGACCTCACCATGGCCAGCCTGATCCCGCTCATGATTTCATCCACAGCCGGGGCTATACTGGCTTATTTCTTTATGGGGCCTGCTGTTTTGTTTTCGTTCGAAGTTACGGCGCATCCGTTTACCATGCACAACCTGCCTTTTTATGCGTTGCTGGGGTTACTTTGCGGAATGGTGTCAATTTACTTTACCAAGGCCAATATGTCCATCGAAAAGCAGTTCAGGCGGATACCGGGGGGCACACTGCGTATGGTTACCGGCGGATTGATTACCAGCCTGCTGGTATTTTTATTTCCGCCTTTGTTTGGCGAAGGCTACGAAACGCTGAATAACCTGCTCGATGGCAACGGGCTGAAACTCCTCGACGGCAGCATTTTTGCATCGATGGGAAACAATTATTTCCTGCTGCTGCTCTTCCTGGTGTTTATACTTATATTTAAAGTAGTGGCTATGTCGGCTACCACAGGTGGCGGTGGAGTTGGAGGGGTATTTGCTCCATCGCTCTTTATGGGTGGGGTAACCGGTTTTTTCCTCAGCAAATCAGTAAATTTCTTCCTCAACGGCAGGCTGCCCGAAAGCAATTTTGCGCTGGCGGGAATGGCCGGGGTGATGGCTGCCGTAATGCATGCCCCGCTAACTGCCATATTCCTGATTGCCGAAATAACCGGCGGGTACCAGTTTTTTGTTCCGCTGATGCTCACCTCGGTAGTGGCATACCTTACAATTATCCCTTTCGAGCCACATTCAATTTATACAAAACGGCTCGCCGAAAGTGGCGAATTGATTACGCATCATAAAGATAAAGCCGTATTATCGCGTCTTTCCATCGAGAGCCTTATTGAAAGGAATTTTATACCCACATCGCCCGAGGTAACCCTGGGAGAATTTGTAAAACTGGTTGCCAAATCGCAGCGAAATGTATTCCCGGTTATTGATCAGGAAAACAATTTCCTGGGCGTGATTTTTATCAACGACATCCGGCATATTATTTTTGAACATGACCAATACGATACCGTTTATATCCGCAACCTGATGTATATGCCTGATACACTGATTGAATATAATGCCACCATGGAAGATGTGGCTCAGAAATTTGCGGAAACCGCGCACTACAACCTGCCAGTGCTGAAGGACGGAAAATATATCGGATTTGTTTCGCGTGCCAACGTATTCTCTGCTTACCGCAAACTGGTTAAAGACTTTTCGAACGATTAACACAAGGCATCACAACATCTGAAGTGGTGTTTAATTTTCAGCCTGCTTTCCCATTCACTATAAGCCCGGCAGCCGCATCCACGGTTTCCACTGGTAGTTGGCAATGTGTTCCGGAACAAACATAAATAAGCGTTTTACCTTCCACAAAACGATCAGCAAAGTAAGGCAAAGGGCTGGCGGTTTTGCTTCCGAAAATCAGGGTGTCGGGCAGGTTCCTCCATTTCAGCTCCCGAATGCGTGCCACACAGTCGGGACCCACAACTGCAACCACAAAGGGATCGCGCATTGCCGAAAGCGCCAGTGAAGCCCAGTTTGAATATGCTGCCGGCGAACGGGAGAAACGGCTCTCCATGGATGAAATCATTTGCCACGATTTTTCGGCATAATCGTTGTTATGAAGAAAGATGCCGAGGGTATTCAGCACCCAGGCCATGGTTGAGTTGCCGGAAGGAATTACCCCGTCGTAAATCTCAATTTTGCGTGCAAAAACCTGGTTATCGGCATTTTCAGAATACCAGAAAAATCCTGAATGCATGTCGTAAAAATGCTCAACCACATAAGCTGCCAGACCTTCGGCTTCAGCCAGCCAATGTGCATCAGCGGTTACGGTGTACAGGTCGATGAACGCTTTGCAGGCAAATGCATAGTCGTCGAGGAAAGCGTTAACCTGCGCCCGCCCTGGTTTCCAGGTGTGGAACAAGCCACTGCCGGGGCGTTTCAGGTTGCTGACAATAAACCGTGCAGCATGCAGCGCTGGTTGCAGGTAGTCCTCACGCCCAAAGGCAATGTGGGCATCAACCAGTGCACTGATCATCAGGGCATTCCACGATACCAGCATTTTGTCGTCGAGTGCAGGTCGTGTTCTTTCTGACCTTGTTTTAAGCAGCTGCGAACGGCAATACGCAGTAAGTGAAGCCAG
>CAYNVK010000523.1:0-2794 GCA_964400395.1 uncultured Lentimicrobiaceae bacterium
TGTTATTCCTTTGCCCATGCTCGTTTGGCTTCGGTTTCCAGGTCGCTGTATTTCTCTTTGCCGGTACTTACTTTTACAAATGAAATTGTGCCTCCTTTAAATTCACCCGGCGATTTGTACTGTTTACTTACCGGATCGCCACTATCCCAACCGATGCACAATCCGTCGCCCACAAGCGTGAACTTGCCGACCTGCGCTTTCATAGGCCCTTTTGCAACTGCCTTGTCATTGATATACAGTTGCATGGTACCTATAGATTCGCCGTATTTACCCGCACTTTCTTTGGTAAACTCCATGCCAAAAGTATATTTGCCGGGCTTAAGTGGTGCAGGCGATACCAGTTGTTGTTCAGTAATGCCCAGGAAATTATAGATATAATACAATTTATGGTTTTTGATGAAAAGGCTATGGCCGCCAAAACGTGAACCGTGGGCAAAAATTACACCTGAAGCGTTAGCGGTAATTTCGACATTAGCTACAATTTTAAACGATTTGCCTCTTACGCTTACTGCAACAGCTTCGGGCACAGCGCTGGTATGTGGATAATAAGTGTATATATCCTGCTCAGTTTCTTCAGTGGGACGGGGAATTGTAATGATTTGCATCGTAGTGCGGTCATCCAATGGCAATGCCAAATTTTTGCTTGCTTCGTGGTACCATTCCAGTTTGAGCTCTTCCAGTTTTTCAGGATATTGAGCAGCCAGGTCTGTCGATTCCGAACGGTCCACATCTACATGATACAATTCCCATTTATCCTGGTCGAAATGGCCTTTATCCGTTAATGGCGCATGTACGGCAATGGCTTTCCAGCCATCCAGCCAGATGGCACGCGTACCCAGCATACTGTAATACTGCACATGTTTTTGTGTAGGGTCATTTGGTTTTGCATCAAAAGAATATTTCATTGAAACTCCTGATAACGGGTATTGTTCCACCCCTTTGTATACCGCAGGCATTTGCAGGCCGCAGATTTCGAGAATGGTTGGAACGATATCAACTGCATGATGATACTGGTTACGCACTTCGCCGCGTGCCTTTATGCCTTTGGGCCAGCAAATTACCAATGGATCGGCGGTGCCGCCCGAATAATTGGAATAGCGCTTAAACATTTTAAACGGGGTAGAAGTAGCTGCTGCCCAACCTGTTGGGAAGTGCTCGTAAGTGTTTGGCCCGCCTAACTCATTAATCAATTTCATGTTCTCAGCTAAATCATCAGGGTAGCCGTTGAAAAATTTATTTTCATTAACCGAACCGTTAGGACTGCCTTCGCCGGAAGCTCCGTTATCGGCGGCATACATAATAACAGTATTATCGTATTGCCCGGATGCTTTCAGGTAATCAACAATACGCCCGATCTGCACATCGGTGTACTCCGAAAATGCAGCATAAACTTCGCACAAGCGCGAAAATAATTTCTTTTCGTCGGCACTCAGGGTATTCCATGGACGTACAAAATCATCGGGATTAGCCTGGTCGGCAGTTATTGGATTAAATTCGGTAAGTTTAGTGTCTTTAGGTAAAATGCCTTTTTCAATCATACGTGGAAGCACCCATTTGCGGTAGGCATCATACCCGTCGTCAAATTTGCCTTTGTATTTTGCGATGTAGTCTTTTGGCGCCTGGTGCGGTGCATGGTTAGCCCCGGGGCAATACCACATAAACCAAGGTTTTGAAGGATTGGCTGATTTTTGGTCAGCAATCATCTTGATGGCCTGGTCAGCAAGGTCTTTTGACAAATGATACCCTTGTTCAGGGGAGTACGGAGGTTCAATGTAATGGTTGTCTTCTACCAGGTCAGGATACCATTGATTGGTTTCGCCGCCAATAAAGCCATAAAAGCGGTCGTAACCCTGTTGAAGCGGCCACTGGCCTTTGTTAGCTCCGGCTGAAAGGTCAGTTTCGGGCACATTATGATCTTTTCCCAACCAGAAAGTGCTCCATCCATTATCATTCAGTATTTGAGCCATGGTAGCGGCCTGGGGTGGCAACTGGCAGCTGTAGCCGGGGAATCCATTGGCACCTTCGGTAATAACACCCATCCCGTTGAGGTTATGATTCCGCCCGGTATTGATACATGAACGGGTTGGTGAACAGAGCGCAACCGTATGCCACTGCGAATAGGTGAGCCCATCAGCGGCCAGTTTATCAAGGGTTGGCATATTTATTCTTCCCCCATAGGACGACCATGCTGCCAAACCCGTGTCGTCATATAAAATAAACAAGATATTGGGCGATCCTTCAGGCGCTTTTTTACGGATGTAAGGAGCCCAGTCGGCTTTTGAATCGCGGACATCGAGTTTAATCACGCCTTTGTAATCTTTAGGCGGTAAAGGATTTGCGTACTGTTGCGCTTTGCCTTTGGCTGTAAAAAGAAACGCCATAGCGAATAACGCACTTACAAGAAAAATTCCTGTAAGAGAGATCACTCTTCTTTTCATAATTTTAATTTTAGTTTAAATGTGAATGGACAATATCAGATATTAATTGTAATTAACAATTAAGAGCGCAACTTGTTGACAGGGAGAGTTTCTAGTTTGGGTGCGTGTTAACTTTTGACGCGTGCGGCAGATATTTTTTTATCAAATGACGCATTAGTTCTCCTGAGTTTCGGGCTCAGGGTATATGAATAGCTTTAATGCTAATATATAAATTTTCTTTGAGTAAACAGGGTGAATATTTCTGGCTGGATATCAGTAAAGGTAGGTTGCAGATGCATTTATCTGATATTTGTTTTATAAAATTTTGGATAGCAGGAGTTTTAAAAGCAGGTCTTGTTTTTTAATTCCCTGTTGAT
>CAYNVK010000524.1:0-2782 GCA_964400395.1 uncultured Lentimicrobiaceae bacterium
GCATCCTGGTGCGATTTTTTTTTCATCTCAATGCCTTCAAAACGGCTGATATGCAAAAACAATCTGCGGACCATGAAAATGATAATCGAAGCAGTAACCAGCAGTGCAAAAACATCGCCTGAGGCCATTATCGCACTATGTAACCAACCCAGGTTGCTGAATGATTTTTCGTTTCCGGAAAGCCCGTCGATAACCATTTCGAGACTTCCAAAGGTGATTACGCAAAATCCCCAGAAAACGATAGCATGAAAAAAACCGATGACAGGACGTCGGAAAATTTTTGTCTGTCCAATAGCTATTTCGAGTGTGATCATGATCCGCTTACAGAAATTGCGGATGGGGAAATTTGCTTTGGTAAACCTGAAAAAGCGGATCAGCCGGGTTATAGTAAATGTAAAAGCGCCCAATGTGAGCAAAATGGTGAACGTAAATATAATTTGCTTAATCATGTCAGCATGTTTTATGAAGATCAACTTTTATACGAGGCACTGTAACAGCGAAATGGTATAAAATGTAGTAATGATGATGCAACTACTTTAATTTTAATTCTTTAACTGCATCTACCAGCTTGGGGAGAACTTTCAGTGCATCTCCAATAATTCCATACTGTGCGGCTTCAAAAATCGGGGCATCTTTATCCGAATTTATTGCAACTATAATTTTGGAGGAACTTATTCCGGCCAGGTGTTGTGTAGCCCCGGAAATACCAATGGCAAAATACAGGTTAGGCGCAATGATTTTCCCGGTTTGCCCGGTATGCTCTTCGTGCGGACGCCATCCTTCGTCAGAAACCGGTCGCGAGCAGGCTGTAGCGGCTCCCAGCAAACCAGCCAGCTCAACCAAGGGGCCCCAGTTGTCGGGCGATTTCATGCCCCTTCCGCCTGAAACCACGATATCCGCATCCGTAAGCAGTACTTTACCCGTAAGTTTATGAACCTCTTTCACCTTTGTATTCAACAGGTTATCGTTAGGTTGGATATTTAAATGCTCTACAACGAAAGGCTTTGGATTTTGAATAATTTCGAAGGAGTTCTGTGCTAATGTCAGGATTTTTATGTCGGTCTTAATCCGCATATTTACATAAGCTTTGCCTGAATATACTTTTTTGTAAACCACAAAGGGACTTATGCTAACCGGAAGCTTGCTGACACCCGAAACAAGACCGGCTTTTAATTGCACCGAAAGCCTGGGCGCCAATGCTTTACCCGAGTTGTTGTTGGATAATACCAAAACTGTCGCGTTATATTTCCTGGCTACATCAGATACCAGGTTGGTAAAGGCCTGTTCGTCGAGTGTATCCAGTTTTTGGTTTTCGATGTGTATTACTTTATCCGCACCATGCAATGCCAGTTTTTCGAGTTCCTGTTCATCCACAGTTCCAATTGTAAGAGCAATTGATTGGCTGCCAATCATTTCAGCTATTTTCGAAGCATACGAAACCAATTCGAAGGAGAGTTTTTTGAATTTACCTTCCCAGTTTTCGAGGTATATTAATACGGCCATAATTTTCTTTTAGATTAGGTGAGCATTGATTTAAAAGACTTTATCCTGGTTATGAAGCAATGAGATAAGTTCAGCTGCATTTTCGGCTTCCACAAACTTGCATGCAGCCCGGGGAATGGGCATTTCGTAACTGATAACTTCGGTAAGGCTGTCGAGCGACTGAGGTTCAACCACTTTGATGGGTTTGGTACGAGCCATCATGATACCACGCATAGCAGCAATTCGGGGTTCATTGGCAATTCCTTTCTGAACAATGGCTACAAACGGGAAAGGAACCGATACAACATCTTTACTGCCACCCAGTTCGCGGGTTATCACAACTCCTCCGGCATCCATTTTAACGTTCGAAACGCAGCTAACAGAGGTACAACCCAAAAATTCGGCCAGCATCCCCCCTACCGTTGAGCCATTGTGATCGCTTGATTCAATACCGCAAAATATCATATCGAAGTTTTCGTTCCTGATAGCTTCGGCCAGCTGCGCTGCTGCAACATAAGCATCAGGTGCATCGGCATTTATCCTGATTGCATCATCAGCACCAATGGCCAGCGCTTTACGAATGGTAGGCTCGGCGCCTGCAAGACCAACATGGGCTACTGTAACAGTTTGTACACCACTGGCGGGATCATCTTTTAATTCGAGCGCTCTTGTAAGGGCAAGTTCGTCCCAGGGATTTATAACCCATTGTATGCCATTGCTGTCAATTTTTTTATAATCATCAACAAATTTAACCTTTGTGGTTGTATCGGGTACATTGCTAATGCAAACGAGAATTTTCATGTTCCGGGTTTTTGTATTTTACTTAAAATGACAGGCCAAAAATCAGTTCCGATTTATGTAAACCAACATTAATTTGTCGGTACAACGATAGTCTTCAGGCGAATTCTTATTTCACAAATTTAACATTAATTGCATATTTAACGCATAAATTGAATTATGTGAATATTTATTATTTTTTTTTGAAAAGCTCTTCTTTATGAACAGATTATAGCCTTAAAGGTTGATTAAATTTTCCAAATTTTTGATTTTGTAAATTGATTTCATCCTAAAATATTAATGTTTAATTTATTAGGCGTATAAAATAGCATCACGCGACTCATTGGATATGTAAAATATCTCCCAAATCCAGTAGAAGGAAAATAATATCAGTCCTTCGTGGATAATTCCACTACGATGGCCACTGCTGACTAATGACAGTGGCCGACTTGCATCACTGCAATCGTTGTCGCTCGGGCATTCGCGCATACCTCTGCTAACTCAGTGTCAGTTCTCTCGGGAA
>CAYNVK010000525.1:0-2778 GCA_964400395.1 uncultured Lentimicrobiaceae bacterium
TACTTTATCCGAGAGTATGCGCTGCCTGTGGCAATTCGCTGTTTAAAAACGAAGAAATTATCTGCACTTACTGCCTGTACCACCTGCCCAAAACCAATTACCACCTGATGCCCGACAGCCCGCTGGATAAGGTTTTCTGGGGAAGGGCACAACTGGCAAATACCGCGGCATTGTACACATTTCAGAAAAAGAGCAAGGTGCAGCACCTCATCCACCAGCTGAAATACAAAGGACGCATGGATGTAGGAATACACCTGGGCAAAATACTGGGTGCCGACTTGGCCAAAGCCGAAACTTTTAATGACGTTACCAAAGTTATACCGGTTCCGCTGCACCCCGAAAAACAACGGAAACGGGGGTATAACCAAAGCGAGCAAATTGCCATAGGCCTGGCCAGGGCCATGAATATTGAAATGGATGCAACCTCATTTATACGGACTGTCGACACTTCGACTCAAACCCGGAAATCGCGGTTTGCACGCTGGGAAAATGTGAAGGAAATTTTTAAGGTCACCAACCCCGAAGCCATAGCCCGGCAACATATTCTGCTGGTTGATGATGTTATAACCACCGGTGCCACGCTCGAATCGGCAGCCCACATCCTGCTGGATATAGAGGGCGTAAAACTCAGCGTAGCGTGTATTGGGTATGCCCGTGAATAGTATTTCGGGGTAGCTTTCTTCGAAAAAAACGGGAATTCGGGGTTAAATTGACAACCTGAAGATTTGTTATTAAAAAGTCTGCTAATTTTACGCGTCTTTCAAGGAATAAAACCAACCAACGACTCTGAAAATCCAAAAATATGATTAAAAAACACATCCGAATTCCAGTCCTTATATTCTTCCAGATGATCATTTCATTTTCTATCTCAGCCCAAACCTCAGTATTATCAATGGAATTGAATAAAAACTGGGAATTCCGTCAAACCGGAACCACAGCCTGGATGCCAGCCACCGTGCCCGGAACCGTGCATACTGATCTGCTGAACAACAAAGTAATTGAAGATCCCTATTACCGGCTTAATGAGCGCGCCCTGCAATGGATTGATAAGGTAAACTGGGAATACCGCAGCACAATTGACCTTACACCCGAAATGGCACAGAAGCAGAACATGGTTCTCGAATTCGAGGGGCTTGATACGTATGCCGATGTTTATGTTAACGATCAGCCTGTGCTCAGTGCTGATAATATGTTCCGTACCTGGACCGCCGATGTTAAAAAATACCTGAAACCAGGCAAAAACCAGCTTCGTATACTGTTCAAATCGCCCATTGCTATTGGTTTGCAGAAACAGGAAGCCCAGGGTTTCGGTCTGCCGGCAGGCAACGATCAATCCGTAACCGGCGGGGTGGGAACCAATGTTTTAAGTGTATTTACGCGCAAAGCGGGCTATCATTTTGGCTGGGACTGGGGCCCGCGACTTGTAACTTCGGGCATATGGCGCAAGGTGATGCTGAAAGCCTGGGATAATCAGAAAATTGAAAACATCCACATTGTACAGAAATCAATTGCAGCCAAATCGGCACTTTTAAAAGCTGAAATCGAAATTACCTCAACACAAGCCGGTAAACAGCCGGTAAGCATCCATGTAAATGATTTCGCTGCCGTAAGCCAGGAGATAGAACTGCAACAAGGAACGCATGTTTATTCCGTCGATTTTGAAATAAAAAACCCAAAACTATGGTGGCCCAACGGGTTCGGCGAGCAATACCTGTACACGATAACTGCCGTTTCGGGCAATGCACCCAATATTGCCGACAGCAAATCGGTTAAAACCGGGTTGCGGACCGTTAAACTTGTTCGCACACCCGATGCCGATGGCAATGGCGAAAGTTTTTATTTTGAAGTCAATGGCAGGCCTGTATTTATGAAAGGTGCCAACTACATTCCCAACGATGTTTTCCTGCCCAGGGTAACCCCCGACACCTATGAGTTTATCGTAAAATCAGCAGCACGGAGCAATATGAATATGCTGCGCGTGTGGGGCGGCGGTATTTACGAAAACGATCTGTTTTACGACCTTTGCGATAAATACGGCATACTGATATGGCAGGATTTTATGTTTGCCTGCAGCATGTACCCCGGCGATGAGGCGTATCTGAACAATGTAAAAAACGAAGCCCTCGACAACGTGAAACGCCTGAGGGATCATGCTTGTATTGCCTTGTGGTGCGGCAACAACGAAATAGAAATAATGTGGGCACCCTGGGACGAAAAAGCAGGCTGGGGATACAAACAACTTTACACCCCGAAGGAACGTGAAATTATCTGGAATGCTTACGACCAGGTCTTTCATCATATACTGCCCGATGCGGTAAAAAGCCTTGCTCCCGATCAGCCCTACTGGCAATCGTCGCCATCAGCGGGAATTCAAAAAATGGCCACCTACCAGACACGCTCAGGTGATATGCATTATTGGGGTGTATGGCATGGGCTGCACCCGTTCAGCGATTTCCGCAAATACAAAGCCCGTTTTATGAGCGAATACGGGTTCCAGTCGTTCCCGGAGTATAAATCAGTACAGAAATATACCATTCCGGCCGATTATAATATTGAATCGGAAGTAATGGCCTCGCACCAGCGTTCGGGCATCGGCAACCTGCGCATCAGGCAATATATGACCGAGGATTACAAAATACCAGCTGACTTTGAACAGTTCCTGTATATTGGGCAGCTGCTGCAGGCCGAAGGCATTAAAATGGCGATAGAGGCACATCGCCAGGCCATGCCTTACTGCCAGGGCTCGTTGTACTGGCAGATTAACGACTGCTGGCCGGT
>CAYNVK010000526.1:0-2776 GCA_964400395.1 uncultured Lentimicrobiaceae bacterium
CTATCAACGGCAGTTTTCGGATCCTCGTACAGGCTTAACTGCTTGTACTCTGCTGCAGATGTAATGTAGCGAAGGGCTTCGAGCATTTGTTTGTGCATGGATATTTTCGGGAAACCGTGATCCATCCTGAGCAGTACCGGGCCAAGCTGCTCATCCGGATGGGTCGGGAAAAAATAGATGCCTGTTTTTTCAGTCTCAAAAATTTTACTCCGGCCATTTTTTAATTCAATCGTAAACGTTGTATCAGGCTGGTGGCGATCGGGCTGCTGGCCAGGTTCGATAAATGGGGGCGTTGCTGCTTGCCGGGTAAAGGCATAATGCCTCACATTGATATTTCTGCTGTTTGTATCTTCGGTTACCAAACTGTATTTTGCAGATACCGAAGTGATATTGCCTGTAAGGTATTCGCCGGTTTCGGACCTGAAACGGTACCATGGCTGGCTGAAGCGATTCAGTTTGTTGAAATACTCGAGCAGCATAAAGTCTTCCGGCATGCCGGGTACCGAATAGGTTGCTTTAATAAAATAATCCATCCCGATGGGCGCCTTAAATGCCCAGGTCTGGCTTATAAAACTGTAATTTACCGAAGTGTCGGCTATGCTAAAAGTGGCACTGTCGACCAGGCTAACCTGTTTTCCGGCACCTATAATTTCAACCAGCAATTTGCCTTGCCGGGTATAGGTCTTTGTAACCGGGTCGGGAAGAATAAGGCCGGTAGGCAAAGCAATGCCGAGTTCGGAGATGCTGTCGTTAAGATGATAAATATAGCTTAATGAAAGGTTGTTCTCCTTGCGTTCGGCATACATATTACGGATATCCATTCCGGTGATGCGAAGGGATGGGTTACATCCGGTCAACATCATTGCGAATATGGCAAGCAATGAAATTTTCGTGCGAAAAAGCCTGGTCGAAATAAGCAAAACTGTCAGCGGTTTATGAACTGTAAAATTACAAAAAAAAGAGGCCGGAAATGACCGGCCCCGAAATGGATTTAATGTGCTTTTGCTGATTACTTAACACGAATTTTTGTGCCCAGCTGTAATTTTTTGGTTGGCTTAATCCCGTTAATGGAGCAGAGTTGTTTAACGGATGTATTGTATTTCCGCGAGATGGCGCTCAGGGTATCACCGCTTTTAACTGTATGATATTTTTTTGATTTCGATGATTTGGACGATTTGGATGAATTCGATTTTGAAGTACTGTTTCCATTGTCGGCAGCCAGTTCCGTGGTTGATGTGCCTGGAAGATAATCGCGTGTAAGTCCGTAGGTTGACCGTGTTACCGCGAAGGTATCGGCAAGCAGGCTATACGTATCGAAATTTATTAATTGTTTTGGATTAAATGCTTTACCCTGGAAACGGGTTTCGAAATGCAGGTGGTTGCAGGTGGCGCGACCTGTGTGACCGCCCAGCCCGATTACATCGCCGGCTTTCACTTGCTGGTTTACGCGCACGTTAATTTTCGACAGGTGTCCATACAGGGTTTCGAGCCCGTTGAAATGCCTCACTACAACGCAGTTGCCATAACCTGAGTAGCGGCGGGCCATACGAACCACGCCATCGAAAGCAGCACTTACCGGGTCGCCGGCTTCGAGTTTAATATCAACACCCGAATGTACCCTGCGCCCGCGATGTCCGAAAGGAGAAAGAAATGTACCTTCCACAGGCATCACAAAACCGGTTGAATACTGATTAAACAAGGGCAAACTTACAGAGTCGCCAAGTGCAGGAGGAACTTCTGAATATCTTTTTACGCATAAGGTATCCCAGCTTTTATAATATTTGCTGAGGTATGCATTATTGATGCTTGATGGTATTGCCGTACTTGAAGGCGGAAGCGCAATTTCGGCTGCTTCGAGTTCATTCTCATCCATTCCGCCGGCGGGCTCTTCGGTGAGCTGTTGCGCAAACGCAATTGTTCCCGAAAGGGTGAAAGCCAATGAAATAAAAAATGAAAATGCCGTTTTCTTAAAAGTCATGAAATGTAGTTTGTGGTCTATAATGAATTGACTTAATAGGAATAAGTCATAACTGAGTTTTCAAAAGTAGGATAAAACATTTAAACTTAAAAGGAAAATTAAGTTTTTTTAAGAAAAAATTCACCACAAAATTTACATCTGTTTGCTTCATCAAGACCTATGCTATGTACCGTATAAATATTGCGGGTGATGAGCGTTGCATTGCATTTCGGGCAGTAAGTATCATTGCTGCCGGTATTTATGTTTCCGGCGTATACGTAGGTAAGCTCTTTTTTTGCCAGGCGGGTTAGCCGTAAAATCGACGAAACCGGCGTTGCTTCAGTTGACATTTTGAAATTTGGGAAATAACGCGAAATGTGCAGCACGGTATCTTTTCCTAATTCATCCGAAATCCAATGTACCATGCTGGCGAAGGATTCTTCATCGTCGTTCAGCCCGGGTATTACCAGGTTAACAACTTCCAGGTGTTTCCCTGCTTTGCTGATGGATGTAAGGGTATCCTTTACAGGCTCAAGTCTTGAAGATGTAACTGTTTTATAAAAGTCGTCAGTAAATGCTTTCAGGTCCACACTAAAGGCATCGATGAGCGGAAGTATTTCATTCAGCGGTTCGTTGTTGATAAAGCCATTGGTTACCATAACCGTTTTAAGCCCTGCTTTTTTGGCCTGCACGGCTATATCGAACATGTATTCGTACCAAACTACGGGCTCATTGTAGGTAAATGCGATCCCGATATTACCAGGCTGCAGTTTTGCGAGTTGAATGATCTGCCCGGGCGTGTAATAGTTTTTTACTGAA
>CAYNVK010000527.1:0-2773 GCA_964400395.1 uncultured Lentimicrobiaceae bacterium
GAGGGGTACATTCTGTTTACCAAATAATTACTTATTAATGATTCCCGATAGTCAATTTATTTTTATGCGATTTTGGTGTATTCTTGTTTTTGAAGTGGTTCAGCATTCGTATTCAAAGCCTGTTTTTTAATTTGTAACTACAAATTACGGGCCAGGGGCAGCGTGAGTGGCTTTTTTCAGGTATTTGGTAAATATATCGTTCATTTACAGTGGTTACTCCAAAGGTCTTGCTACCTTTGCTCAGGCAAAATGCCAGGCAGAAAGATGGACAGGGTTAACCCGGCCGCTTTTATAACGGGCATTTGTATTTCTTAATTTCAGAATTTGAATAAAGTAATTGCATTATGCAAAAAAAATGTGGGATATTGTGCTTGCTGGTTTCTTTTGTAATGCTCTTCAGCATGCAATCTGCTTGTGCGCAATCCGTTAATCACTGGGAAATGGTAGTTGCGGCCGGGGATACCTGGTCGTATCTGCCTGGTAGTTCTGAACCTCCTTCCAACTGGACTGAACCTGGTTTCGAAACCCGTTTCTGGTCGGCAGGGCCCGGTGGCATTGGCTATGGCGATAATGATGATGCCACCGTAATTGGCAATGTTACCTCGCTTTATATGCGCACCAATTTTACAATCATCGATACTTCCAATATTTCGTGGGCTATTCTTCATGTTGACTACGATGATGCCTTTGTAGCTTACCTGAATGGTCACGAACTGGCAAGGGCCAATATTGGAACTGTTGGTACCAGGCCTTTATACAATCAAACGGCACTGGTCGACCACGAAGCACAGGTTTATTCAGGTGGGTTACCCGATCGGTTTATCATCCATAAGGATACCCTCAGGAAATATTTAACCAACGGGGTAAATACGCTGGCACTACAGGTTCATAATAAAAATGCGACCTCTTCCGACCTTACATCCATTGCTTATTTTTCAATCGGCATGAAATCCCCCGGCCAAACCTACAGACAGGTTCCGGCCTGGTTCAACGATCCTTTGACTGAAAAAACCAATTTGCCCCTGCTCATCATCAATACGTTTGGAAAGGAAATACCCGATGAACCCAAAATTGTAGCCAGCCTTAAAATTATTGATAACGGCCCCGGGCAATTGAACGGATTCCTGGATGACGCTACCGGGTACGATGGCCCCATTGGTATTGAAATACGCGGGCAATCGTCGCAGCAATTCCCGAAAAAAGGCTACGGTGTTGAGCTATGGACCAGCGCCGGTGCCGATACCAGCGTAAGCCTGCTGGGGATGCCTGCCGACGAAGATTGGGTGCTTTCGGCTCCTTATTCGGATAAAACCATGATGCGCAATGCCATCACTTACCAGCTTGGGAGGAAAATGGGAAGCTGGCAACCCGGGTACCGCTGGTGCGAAGTGTACCTCAACGGAAGTTACAACGGCGTTTACATGCTGATTGAAAAAATAAAACGAGGGGCTGATCGGGTAGATATCAACAAATTAAAACCGGATGAAATTTCGGGCGATAACTTAACAGGAGGCTACATCGTAAAAGTTGATAAGACCTGGGGACTGGATGCCAGCGAGTATTTTAATACGTACCCTACAAACAGGTATAATAATGCCCGGACTTATACATTTACTTACGTGTATCCCGATTATGATGAAATTGTTACCCAACAGAAATCGTATATACAGAACTACCTGCTTACGCTCGAAAATACGCTTAACGGAGCTTCTTTCAAAGATCCGTTGAATGGTTTCAGAAAATATATGGACGTGGGTTCGTTTGTCGATTTCCAGGTGATCAACGAATTTGCCAACAATGTGGATGGCTATCGTTACAGCACATTTTTTTATAAGAAAAAAGACTCCGATGGTGGTAAGCTGTACGCAGGCCCCATCTGGGATTTCGACCTGAGTTATGGAAATGTGGATTATTACGCGATGAATCTGGCTACCGAAGGCTGGCTTTACCCGCATTACGGTCCCAACGAAGGTTATCCGATGCACTGGTGGGCAAGGCTTATGGAGGATGAGGATTACCGGCAGGCATTTGCAAAACGCTGGAAAGCTTTACGGGCAGGGCCTATGAATACCGATTCGGTGATGAACGATATTGACGAACAAGTAAGCTATCTCGATAAAGCTATTGCGCGCAATTTCAGCCGTTGGCCGATACTGGGCGTATACGTTTGGCCCAATTATTTTGTGGGAGCCACCTATACCGAGGAAATAGATTACCTTAAAACCTGGATGCGCAACCGGCTTCAATGGATGGATGGAAATGTTTCGCTTTCAACGGGCGAACTGGTTGCGGACAACAAAGGAATCCATATTACTGTTTTCCCAAACCCGGTGAAAGATCAGTTAAATATTGCTTTTACCTTGCCTGATGCGCACAGGGTTGAAATTGAAATTGTTGATTTACTTGGGAAAACAATTTATAAAACTGATTATGCTCCCGATAGCAAAGGACAGCAGCTAATTGAACAAAAATTACCTGAAATTACACCAGGCTATTACCTGCTTAGGCTAAAGCAGAACGAACAGGTTTTTGGTGTGCAAAAGCTGGTTATCAGCAATTAATCCGTTTTACCAATAAAGGTATGCAGGCATTTGAAAACCTGAAACTGACTTAGAGCCTTAAGTTTTTATCTGAACTTTAATTACCGTATCTAATCTGCCTGCCCTGCTGAAGGGCGGGCAGATTTTGTATTTGCGGGCAGGTATTCCAGATTATCATGAGAAGTGTGGCTGCAACCGCTTTTTTAACCGGTAACCAAAATTATGGTTGGCAT
>CAYNVK010000528.1:0-2771 GCA_964400395.1 uncultured Lentimicrobiaceae bacterium
GGTAAACTGGCCTGCTGATTCGTCGTAAGCATCGGCACACCATTCGGATACATTGCCCGACATATCGTAAAGTCCGAAATCATTGGCCGGGTAATGCGCTACAATAACTGTGCGGGCGCCGCCATCGTCGGCATAATTTCCGCGTAAAGGTTTGAAGTTGGCCAGGAAACAGCCTTTATCGTTACGGGTATACGGACCACCCCATGGATAGGGGCTGAAAGTGTTACCTCCGCGTGCAGCCCATTCCCATTCGGCCTCGGTGGGCAAACGGAATTCGTTGGGGATGGCGGTACGCTTGTTAGCCAGGAATGATTCGAGCAAGCGGGTGCGCCATACGCAGAATGCTGAGGCCTGTTTCCAGTTAACACCTATTACCGGGTAATTATCGTAAGCAGGATGCCAGAAATAACGCTGTGCTACAGGATCGTTGTAACTGTACACATAATCATGAAGCCATGCCAGCGTATCGGGGTAAACATTGATAACCTCTTTGCGAACATAAACCGAACGGTCTTTCATACCTTGCGGGCGGTTTGCAAAGTTTGCATTTTTGGTATCGCCTGGTTGCGAATAATCCTTGCGCGATGCGGCAAGCAGATCGATGTAGTAATACTCATAGAATAATTTGCGGGTATCAATTTCTTTTTTCCTGTAGTACCTTTCGTTTTCGGGAAGGAACATAGGCTCAAGTGCGTCGCGGTTTTCTTCCGAATTCCATTTGATTTCGGTTTCCCAGTTCAGGTAGGGAGGATCATAGGTTTCGCCGGTTTTTTTATTCTCTGAAATCAGAAACTGATCGGGCGAAACTTCACCTAAAATACGACGGGCGATCGAATCCTTTACCCAATCAACAAATTGCCGGTATTCGTTGTTGGTGATTTCGGTCTCATCCATGTAAAATGCCGTTACCGTGATGGTTCGCGGGTTGTTAAGATGTGCATAGGGAACATCCTGGTCGCCGGAACCCATTGTATAGCTTCCCATCGGAACATAAGCCATTCCATACGGATCAGGCTGGTAAAATTTTTCACGGTTTTGAACACCTATGAGTTCGCCATTACCAGTATTCCGGCAACTGGCAAAAAGTAATGCAATCAGTGAAATGCAGAGCAGTTTTTTCATTGCTGTGTTGTTTGTTGTGACTCAGAGCTAAGCATTTTAATTGTTAATTTCCGACTTCATTATGAGTTTCCCGATAGCAGTAAAACTTAATTTACATCCTTTGATTAACAATTTCAATAGCAACGCCTGACATCATTTCAGTATGCAATTAACGGTAAGTTGTTGTCTTTATTATATTGGCTCCGAAAATATTTCATCCGTTACCATCCTTTTACGCGTATTCTATTTTATAAGTAACGGGTATTCCTGTAACCTGAACGTGTTTTTTCACGCTCCAGCTTAAAGCGGTACCGGGCCATGATTTCATGACTTCCGGTGGCTGCTATCCGGCTGGTGGGTATATCGTACGAATATCCTATTTCAATGTCCTTGTATGCTACCCCAACTAAAAGCGCTACGGCATCGTTGATGCGGTAGGTTAACCCACCCCAGACTTTATTGTTGTATTTTGCCATCAGGTTTATATCGGCCTGCAATATATTTCCATCCGATTTCAGGAAAACAGAAGGCGTAAATACATATCCCTGGAATGCCGGCAATACCACATCATACCCACTTGTAAGGTAATAATGACGGCGGTTTTTATAAAAAATAACACCATCGGCCGTACCGGGTGCTTTTTCGGTTTCGAAGAGTTGTGTGGATGAAAATGCTACGTAATAGCGCGGTTTCTGCAGAAAAACACCAGCCGACATATCACTTATCATCACCCCATCCGTTGATAGTCCTAATAATACAGGGTCATTTTCATCAACCGGATTCAGTTTGTTTTTGTCGATGGACTTATTGTTAAAATTTGCGTTCACGCCAATACCGATTTTGGCATTGCCAATATTGAGGTGATACGCGTAACCCAATTTAACCAGCATATTTTTAGTGTATGCTTCTTTATCCTGGGCAATACCAATACCTACCCCACCCCGAAGAAAACGCACAGGAGCATCGGCTGTAAGCAGGAAAGTTTCGGGAGCAACTTTATAATTGTTATCATCTTTCAATCCCAGCCATTGCTCGCGGAATATGCCGGTAACCGTTATTCCATCGCTTAATCCGTACGAACCAGGGTTTACAAAAGCATGGTTGAACATATTATGCGTAAACTGCGGATCCTGCTGTGCTTTCAGGCTCAACGACGCAGCCATCAGCACTGAAAGAAGCCATATTGAACGCATATATTTTACCTGCGGCATAACAATAATTGAAAAAACGTGCTAAAGTAATAAAATTTACGTTTAGGAGTGATTTTATTATTTAATTGGATGATTTAATTTTTAACAAAATGGCTGTTAATTCAATGGTTTTGGTGTTTAACGAACAGGCTTCTGAAATATTGCCAGCCGAATATGGTTTCAATCCGCAGGCATACTTATTTCATTTTGCTTTCGTATATGTAAACCGCTTTTATGGCTCAAAGTTTTTTGCTGATGCCGAAGCGATAAAACAGGATGTAAAACTGCAGGCAAACCGATTGCCGGTTATTGAAGTCTGATTAATGCAAACCTTGTGTGGATTAATTTTTCTTTGATAAAACTTTGAATTAATATGTGAAATCTCGAAATATCTGCTCAAATTTGCACCCTCAAAAAAAAGCAAAACATTAACCGATAAATTATTGATTATATGGACTTTCGCCCTGAGAAAATTTTCTC
>CAYNVK010000529.1:0-2764 GCA_964400395.1 uncultured Lentimicrobiaceae bacterium
ATCCAGCCCGAATACATGCCGTATTTTTTCTGCATCAAAAGATCAATGCCGCGGGTATAGCCATTGCCATTATAAAATAGGGACGAATAATCGATGCTGTGTCCAAATTGCTGTGTAAACCTGAGTGTGTATTCAGTGAGGCCCGTAAGCTTTTTGTAGTAAGCTTCGGCATCGAACAGGTAATCTTTGGTATCGTAACTGGCACCGGCTATAAAATGAACTGCCTTGCTCACGGGTATTTTTTCGCCATCCGAAAGCACCCATATATCGCGGCTGCCTGACTGTATATCCTCGCGGATGATACGGTTTGCAAACTGGTAGAAAACACCGGTTGAACCCTTGAGTTTCAGTTTTGATGTCAGATCGTATGTTGCCTGGAAACGTGGCTCAAAATAAACCTGGCCGGTATTGCTGTACCATGAGGTCCTCAAGCCCGGCAGAATAATGAATTTGCCCATTGGGGTCCAGCGGTTTTGCAGGTAAACTGCCGCCAGCGAACCGTTGTTTTTCATGTTGAGGATGCTTAAGGTGTCGTTTTGTACAAAGTTGTACCGGATATTGTACTGGTTGAACTGGAAACCAAATTCCACCTGGTTGTGAAGCCCTGTTTTAACTTCATTATCTGTTTTAAAACAAAGGTCTTTGAGTTTATTATCTTCCACCGTGCCGCTGTTGGTGGTTTCGGTTACCCCGTCTTCGTCAGTAAATGAGCGCAGGGACGAACGATCCTTTTTACTGAAGTAATTTGAGTACGAAAGGAGGTTGTTCGAATAAATTTTGTCGTTCCATTTCCGCGACCATTTGAGGCTGGTTCCCCAATTTCCCCATTTTGTAAGATCGGTTACGCTGCCGCTCATACTCATGCCGCCGCGCGAATGGCTGTCGTCCCGCGAATTGTCGTAAGCATCCTGGCCGCTGAAATAGCTGTACGAAATAATGTCTCTTTTGGTAACCGGATAGGTTGCTTTAAAATTCAGATCGTAAAAATAGGATGTCGGCGACTGTTCCTCCATTGCCCGCCCCATTCCCGGGGGACCTCCTGATGGAACGTTTACCGGCTTGGGGGTTGTGCTGCTGTTTTGAGTAAACGAATCGAATAGTTTCTCGTAAAGAAAAGTTTTATACGACCTTCGTGCTGCAACAAAAACAGAGCCTTTATGATTGATGGGAATTTCCATGTACCCGTTAATTCCCAGGAAACCGGCATCTATACCAGCATTAAATTTCTTTTCGTTCCCGGTTTTACCGATAATTTCCATCACGCTTGCCAGCCTGCCGCCGTATTTCGATTCAAAGCCACCTTTGTATAATTGCACTTCCTTGATGGCATTGGGATTAAAGGCGCTGAACATCCCGAAAAGATGTTCCTGGTGGTATACGGTAAATCCGTCGTACAGGATCAGGTTCTGATCGGGTGTGCCGCCACGGACATAAAGACCGGATGATGATTCGTTGCTTCCGCCAATGCCAGGCATAAGCTGAAATGTGCGGAAAATATCCTTTTCGCCCAAACTTGGTAATTCGGCAATTTTAGCCGGGGCCATTTTAACCATATTCCCGCCCGAAGATGCTTTCATCAGTTCTTCACGATGCCCTGTAATTTCGACCGTGCTAAGCTGCTGCGCCATGGGGTCGAGGCTTACTACCAGTTTGTTGATATCCGACTGTGGGCTGAGATAAAAAGTCTGTTTGTAATATCCCAGGTAAAATACAACAATGGCCGATGTATCCGAAGGCACGTGCCTGAGCGTAAAATAACCGTCAACATTAGTAGTCGTGCCGTCGCTGTTATTGCGAATCAGTACCGAAGCAAACGGCAGCGGTTCGCCGCTTAACTTATCCTTCACCATTCCGGTAGCGGTGAAATCGAACCTGCGCGGGTCGCCCTGAAACCTGAGGTTTTCGCTGGTAAGCATATTGCCGGCTGTTAACTCGCGGGGCATCACCTGTACAACATTATTCGAATCGATGATATAAAAAAGGTTCTTGTTTTCGCGGAAAATGATATCCAGCGCCATTTTTGCCGCGGTATTGGTGAACAAATAATCGAGCGTATAACCCGATACCATTACCGAATCGTAGTTTATCGGAAGTTTGTATTTGTCGCGCAGGTCTCCCAGAACCTTGTTGAGCGGAGTGCCCCAATAATATTCATTAATCCGGGTTTTATCCAGGCTTTGAGCAGATGCAGATGTATTTGCTGAAAAAAGCAGTATGAAAATAAAGGCAGGGGCGAAAAGCTTGTGGGTGATGCATGGTTTTTGTTTCATAAAATGCTTGTGTACTTTGATCCTGGTGGCGATGTGTACTTTTTATATTGATCGGTATTTTCAGAGAAATGTATGCGTTACATTCACGGGAAAAAGGTTTTCATGTAGTGAATCGATTTCTGGTTTTCGGGCCGGAGTAGCCCGTGTGTTTTGAAAAAGAGCAAAAGAAAGTCCAGGTTTGGGATTTTAAAATTTCTGATTCCGGAAACTTGCCTTCAACTATCAACCCTGGCAAAATACCGTGAAGAAACATTATGCTTCTATTTACCTTTTCTTTCTTTTGCTCTGCAACTAAACCAACTAACCAGGTACAAAATTCATAACCCTCCGCCAATGTTTCAAAACAAATAGATTAAAGAGCCGATTGTGAGGATAAACCGGTTGATTTTGCCGATGTTTTGATTTTTGGAATTAACGATTGAAATAAGTATCTAAAACCGGTAAACCTTATAGGCCCACAGCCTGGCCGTGGTTGATCCATTGTGACAAGAGCA
>CAYNVK010000530.1:0-2743 GCA_964400395.1 uncultured Lentimicrobiaceae bacterium
GGCAAAGCCCTTTATATGCATTGCCTGCCAGCCGATATTTCGGGCGTTTCGTGCAAGGAAGGCGAAGTAGCGGAATCGGTTTTCGACAGGTATCGAATTGAAACTTACAAGGAAGCCGGTTTTAAACCGTATATTATTGCCGCTATGATTTTTAACAATAAATTTAAAGATGCCGCGGCAACGCTCAATAAGTTGAACGAAAGAGGGTTGAAACGGATTTTATAACCTGGTTGCTCCTTTCAATTAATATCCATTAATAACCCAATAACCCTGACAGGGTTTTAAAACCCTGTCAGGGTTATTCAGGGATATTCAGAAAAGTCAAAAATGAAGGTCATTTGCGTGCTCTCCTTTTTCCTTTGTTTTCTTTCTTCAGTGAGTCCTTCATTTGGAGAAACTGCGACTTCCGTTGAGAAAATCCTGAAAGCAAAACCCGATAGCAATAAAGTAAAACAGTTGAGCGATTTATGCTGGAATTACCGGTTTATATCGTCCGATTCGGCATTGCTTTTCGGAGAGCAGGCACTGAAACTCGCCAGGGAAATTAATTTCCGGAAAGGCATTGCACAGGCTTACAACGATATGGCTATTATTTACATGGATAAATCCAGTTTCAGGAGTGCTGACAATTACCTGAGTGAAGCCATGAAAATCCGCCAGCAACTAAACGATCAACCCGGTATAGCCTCCCTGCACAACAAACTAGGAATTATCGATCAGAAACAGGGGCGACTGAAGGATGCACTTCAACATCAGATTGAAGCCCTGAAAATATACCGCAAACTGGGTGAAGATAAATGGATCGGGTATAGCTTAAACAACATTGCAATTATTCATCAAAACCTTGGCAACCTGGATAATGCGCTCAAATATCACCAGGAAGCCCTCACGTACCGCATCAAGTTAAAGGATTCGGAAGGCGAAGCCACATCCTATGGCAACATGGCCAATCTTTACGCACTGATGTACGACACCACCCAGGCTCTTGTTTATTATGAAAAAGCCATTAAACTTTCCAGGCAATTAAATAAAGAAGAACTGGTTGCCGCCAATCTGAGCAACATCAGCAGCTTGTATATGGCTCAGAAGAAATACGGAAAATCTCTGGATCTGTTAAAGGAATCGCTCGAAATCCGCGAACGTTTAGGTGATTCGAAGGGAATTTCGTCAACGCTTTCGCGGATGGGAATGGTTTACACCAATACGGGCCAATACAAACTGGCTTTAAATGTACTGCACCGGTCCCTGCAAATAGCCCGCAAAGTGGCGGTTGTTGATGAGGAACTCAGCGCCACCCTTGCTCTTGCCAAGCTTAAAGTACTCACCAATCAGCCCGACAGTTCATTCGCGCTGATGAACCACTATATTTCTCTTCGCGATTCGGTGTATGAAGCACGTATCAGGCAACAAATACTCGACGTACAAACACAGTACGAAACCGACAAACTGGAACAGGATCTTTACCTGGTTAAACAGGATAAGGAGTTTGCCGACATAAAACTGCAACAGCGCAAAACACAAATCCTGCTCTTGGTTTTCATTATCATTTCCATTACGGGAGCCGGGATTTTTCTTTTTTATCGACACCAGCAGCGGCAAAAAGCGGCATTAAACAACGAACGGATCAGAGAACAGGAAACACGCATCAATGCAGTATTCCAGGCACAGGAAGAAGAGCGCAGGCGTATTGCCAGGGAGCTTCACGATGGCATAGGGCAGACTATAGGAGCTATAAAAATGAATTATCAAATCCTTTCGGAGAAAATGGACAGGCCCGAACTGCTGCCCGACTTCAAAAAAGTACAGAAAATGCTCGATAATGCAGGTGCCGAAGTTCGTAGTATTTCGCACCAAATGCTTCCGAAGGAACTGGAGCAGTTCGGCCTGGTTCCAGCTATCGAAGGCATGTTAAACCTTCATTTCGGGAACTCGCCGATAAAGATTAGTTTCGAACATTCGGGATTTGATGTCAGGATAGGAGCTGCTGTTGAACTTGCTCTTTTCCGGGTGCTTCAGGAGTTGGTAAGTAATGTTATAAAGCATTCAAAAGCCAGCCAGCTAACCGTGCAACTCATCAGGCTCAGCACACATGTGATGCTGAATGTAAGCGATAACGGCATAGGCTTCGATGTTGAAAACAACCAGAAAAACGGCATCGGTTTATTAAGCGTAGCCAGCCGCATTGATGCCATAAAAGGAAATTTAAGATACGAATCGGGTACCGGCAACGGAACAACAGTAACCATCAGAACACCTCTGTCATGAACAAAATCAACGTACTGCTTACCGACGACCACCAGCTGATTATCGACGGATTAAAATCACTTCTGAAAGATCAGGAAGATATAAACGTTTCGGCTGAAGCCAACAACGGCCGCGAGGCGTTGCGAATCCTGAGTTTCCTTCCGATTGACGTGGTATTGATGGATATTGATATGCCTGTTATGAATGGCATTGAAACCCTCAAAGAAATAAAGAAACAACACCCCGTTGTGAAGGTAATTATCCTTTCGATGCACAACGAAGCCGGGATGATAAAGAGCCTGATTGATTTGGGCGCCAATGGGTATTTGCTTAAAAGTTGCTCGCAGGATGAAGTGGTGAGCGCTATCCAGAAAGTGGCTGCCGGCCAGTCCAGTTTTTCGACCGATGTAACTATGGCATTGTTAAAACCGGCAAATCCTGAACAGAAAACAGAAATCCTCACCGAACGCGAAACGGAAATCCTGAAACTGATTGCCGC
>CAYNVK010000531.1:0-2743 GCA_964400395.1 uncultured Lentimicrobiaceae bacterium
CTTTCAAAGAACTTCTGATCTATATTTTGCCATCGCTGGCTGATCTCTCTTTTTTATTCCCCTCTCACTTTCACTTTCATCTTACAGATTGTTGTCGTGATTGGGAGTGCAAAGGTAAATACATTTTTTACACCTGCAACTTTTTCCTAAAAAAAAATTCCAAATATTTTAATTCAACCTCTAAAACCATTCATTATCAGTTTGATTCGAAATCAAAAAAAATGAAAGTTTTTTTAACCTGATCTGATGACCAGAATAGGATTTTCAGCGTAAAAATGATTAAGTATTTATGAATCAGGGCAGAAGAAAATTGCGCTTTTTTTTACCTGATTTAGCTCAGAATATCATTTTAAGGCTAATCATCGTTCATTTTTAGAAAAAAAAGTAAAAACCCCATTTCATGATTCAGGATATTGAACAGATTGTATAGACCAAATACATTTTAAAATATAGCTATATGGTTGAAAACATTACACTTAACTGAATAAATACCTACAAGTAAGTATTTATTTATCATCTGAATTTAAAAATTGCATTCTTTTAAAATCATCGCTACCTTTGATATAGCATGTTTTTTACTACACTCCACAAGGATTAGCCGGGAGCAGTTTAACATCAATTTACGTTCCCCTATCCTACTTTATAAGAGTCTGACTGCCCTGAACTTTTAAATAATCGGAAACAAATTTCCAGATATATAAACAAGTACCAGGTCGCAGTGATTTCTAAATTACAAAAATCAATAAACCATATCATTCCATGCTTCGGCAAAAGAATGAAAGATCGTCCCCTCCCCTACAAACAGATTAAACCAAAATCTGTGATTCCGATTAATGAGCAGCAAAAGCAGTTAATATGAAGTAGAAGTGCAAAACAATGTTTTTTACCCGGATAAAACCATGGACTCAACAATTTTGAATCACTTTCAGTCGAAATCGCCGACCATTGAAGAACGCATGGCAGCTGGCAAAGCTTTACGCGCGAAATTTCCCCGGATTAAACAAGGGGAATACAAACCTTCTGCTAAACGTGCTGATCCTGTATCCATTTTAGAAGTGCAGGGCCAAACCCGGTTACAGGAACTTGTTCCAATCAGGTATGCACGTATGCTTACGTCACCATTTGCTTTCCTCAGGGGTGGCGCGGCCATTATGGCTGCTGATCTTGCTGCAGGCCCCAAGCCTACGGGAATCATCGTACAAGCATGTGGCGACATGCATGTGGCGAACTTCGGGGTTTTTGCTTCGGCTGAACGCAACCTGGTTTTTGGTATCAATGATTTTGACGAAACCTTGCCTGGCCCCTGGGAATGGGACTTAAAAAGACTGGTCGCAAGTATTGTAGCTTCCGGAAGATTCCTGGGAGCCAATAAACGCCTTTGCAGGCAAGGCGTGCAGGCAGCTGTTAGTTCTTACCGCAAACATATGCAGGAATATGCCCGCATGGGTTACCTTGATCTGTGGTATGCAACCATAAATGAAACTGACATTTTAAAATCGCTGACCGGAACTGCTCATAAAGGAGCGTTAAAAATAATGGCTAAAGCCCGTCAGCGAACACATTTGCAAGTACTCGGCAAGCTTACTGACCTGGTTGATGAAAAATACCGTCTGCGCGAAAATGCACCTTTTATCGTGCGGGAAACAAATGTTCAGGGTGGACGGCCCATTGAAGAAGCTCTGGGATTATTTTTCGAATCGTATTTTCAGTCACTGGCTGATGAGCGGAAATCACTGCTCAGGAATTACCGCGTTACGGATGTGGTGCGAAAAATTGTTGGTGTAGGAAGCGTGGGTACCAGGTGCTGGATTGTCTTTATGACGGGGAACCATTCCGATGATCCCTTATTCCTTCAGATAAAGCAGGCGGAGCGCTCAGTGCTTGAACCTTACGTTTCAAAATCGATTTATGAAAACCAGGGGCAAAGGGTAGTAATTGGCCAGCGGCTGTTACAAGCTGCTCCGGATATATTCCTGGGATGGTTTCAGATTGGCGGCGGCGAATTTTATGTGAGGCAGCTAAGGGATATGAAAGGCGGTGTTGAGTTTGATCCTAATTCGACCAAAGTTGAAAATATTGCTCAATATAGTTCATTATGCGGATGGGCATTGGCACTGGCACATGCAAAGTCGGGCGACGCGGCTATGATTGCCGGTTATGCAGGTAACAGTGACGAACTGGATCAGGCCATGGTAAATTTTGCTTTTGCCTATGCTGACCAGACTGAAGAAGATTACCAGGCTTTAATTGATGCCGCTAAAAGCGGAAGAATTAAAGTAGCTGATGCAATTTCATAAAATAAAACTGCGATTCATCACTCAGGAAAAATACGCACGGATTGCTGGTATTACTTATACATACACTTCACCAAGACTAACTATTTACAATAGGCATGAAAACTGATTTTTTGCTTACCCTGATAATGGTAATAACTTTTGATGTTATATCCAGTTTCAGTTTGAGAGCCTCCGAAAGATGTGATACCATCGCCAATCTGAAGGATAGTGTTTCAAATCCCACATACGGAGAGCTTCCACGTAATCTCACGCCTTAACATTGGTTAGCTGTTTAATGGTGAAACTAATGAAATGACAAACTCAAAATTTAAGTAAACAGCATCATTCCGGTACAGCATTCAGTTTGGGTTCCATTTTTGATCGTTATTTCCTGGCCGGCAATTTACACTCCTGAATAAGCTATTGCTTTTAGGCAATGTTTTGTATACCCATTATTTATCTTTAAC
>CAYNVK010000532.1:0-2726 GCA_964400395.1 uncultured Lentimicrobiaceae bacterium
GGCCACTTCTGTCATGAGGTTCCAGTACACATCGGTGGTGCCGCATTTAAGCTTTCCGCCGACTTCCGTTTCGGAGGTATTTCTGAAACCTGCCGTTTGAAAGAGGTTCTGGATCAGGCCGCTTTCCGCGCATCGAAACATTCCGGGAGCGCCTGGCTGTGTTGGCGGTAACTCCATATTTCTGCCTATCACACTACTGAAAGCCGTAACCCAGAAGTTTTTCTCAGAAATATTCCAAACTGCCGTTGCTACCCGGCCACCGGGTTTCAGCACACGATACATTTCTCTGGCAGCCAGCAACATGTCGGGGAAAAACATAAAACCGAACCGGCAGCTTATCACATCAAAAGTATTGTCGGGAAATGGAAGTTCACAAATATCACAAACCGTGGTTTCAATATTTTCAATTCCTCTGCGAGCTGCGTTTTCTTCTGCTGCTTTAATCATGTTTTCGGAAAGGTCGGAAAGCACAACTTTGCCTCCGCTGAGCTTTTTTGCAATCGAAAGCCCTGGCTCACCTGTTCCTGATGCAACATCCAGCACAAGATCTGCATCCTTCAGATCGAGCAACCGGATAATTTCATTACCCATGGGTTTTACAAAACCCATTAATAGGCAGTCCCATTTTTGCCAGCCAATGGAAAATGTGTTCCAGGAGGCACGTTGCTGTTCGCGGATTTCTTCAAACTGATGTTCCATTTTATGATGATTTTTTAAGGATTTGACCAGGATTATTCATCCTGCGATTTACTTTTTATGCATTTCCATGTAATCAAATACCAGGTTGCACATCGCTGTTATGCCCGTTGTAGGTGGTTTGTGCTTTTGAGGCAAAGGGGACATCCGTTTTTTCAGTTACTGGCAATGCATCCATATCTGCCCTCAGCGCAACCACAGGGCCCGGTTTTTCACCCTTTAATAGGCCAACTACTCCGGTCACCGCAACACCGGTTCTCACCTTGAGGCCCAGTGATAGCAGATGTTTTGCAATATTGGCCGAAGTACGTTCTTCCCGGTTTCCGAGCTCCGGATGCAGGTGAAAGTCGTGGCGCCAGGCATTCACTTTTTGCTCAATATTACCGGCACTGTTGTTAATTATGGACTGGTAATTTGATTTTTGCGCCTGGAGCGCATTGCACAAAATAATCATTACGGTAAATACGTACAGGAATTTCATAGGCTTACTATTGGAATACCGCTATTACTTGGATTCGGTTTTTCCCTTTTTTGATTCTGCTTTTATTTGGATAATTTACCTTGCAGGAAGAAAAGGCAGGAGAATAGCTGGAAGTGTATCCGGTTCTGAACCTGTGGGTGTTACCGGCTTTGTTGACAGGAAGGATAGTGAAGTTTACAAATAACTTCTTTTAAATATGTAACAATATAAATATAACAAATGTTTATTGCAGCCTGCCAATATTATTCCATTGGCAGGCTGACAATTTTGGTTTTTTTTCTAATAAAGTGCGGGTAAAATCAAAGCTGGATCTGCAGCGTTTTAGCTTCAGTTCAGCAAAAAATAGGCTGAATTGAGTGCCGTGGCAAAACTGACCCACAACAGGTATGGGATGTTGATAAATGCTGCCAGCGGTTTTAACCGGTAAAAATTGAAAAGCATCATTACGATCATTATCCATAATGCAACAATGTCAATCAACGCAAGGCCGATCATTTTGAAATGAAAAAAGAAAAAACTCCAGCAGAAATTTAAAAATAGTTGAACCCCAAACACACCGATTGCCTTGTTGCGTTCCTTGCTTGCCGGAAGTTTCCAGATCATGAATAAGGAAATTCCCATAAGGATGTAGAGCGTTGTCCACACCGGCCCGAAAACCCAGTTGGGCGGATTAAACGAAGGCTGGTTAAGCGTAGCATACCAGCCTGGGATGGCTTCCGAAGTAAATATACCGGCAATGCCTCCAACAGCAAGTGGTAAAAGGAGGGACGCTATCAGTTTTCCTGTCGTGTTCATTTTCACTATCGGTTTATTTTGTTTGTTTAAGTATTCTTAAGGCTTCGTCAACATGCTTGGTTGCTTGTGTTTGCGAATTGAAAATATAGATCACTTTGCCCGTTTTATCGGCTACATAGGTTACGCGGCCTGGCAGCAATCCCAGGAAATTAGTAGGCACGCCGAATTGCTTACGGATGTTATTTCCTTCGTCGCTCAGCAGGGTAAAAGTAAGCCGGTGTTTAAGGGCAAATTCCTTATGGCTTTCGACCGATTGACCACTTATGCCTATGATAACGGCATCGGCTTCGGTAAAAACCTCAAACTGATCGCGAAACGAGCAAGCCTGGGCGGTACAGCCGGGAGTGTCGTCCTTGGGATAAAAATAAATTACCAGGTTCTTTTTGCCGAGAACTGTGTTGATGTCAAATAATTCGCCGTTTTGATCAGGCAGAGTAAAGGATGGAATGGTACTTCCGATTTTGATTTCGTTCATGGAATTGATTTTGCTAAAGGTTAAATACGATGTGAATAAAAGCAGGTAAATGATGAGGTAGAAACGATAGAAGTTTCTCATTTTCAAATAATTTCTGTTATCCGGATATATGTTTTCGAAAAGTGCTTTCAGTTCTTTCCCGAAATATGGTTTGATGTTAATAATCCAGCTATCCGTTTGATAAACGATTTTGCGGAACTTGCTCCGGTAAAAAGTGAGGGGCAATCCCCAGGCGAGGAACAGGATGAGCCAGATGTTTTCGAGTAGGAACATGGGGTT
>CAYNVK010000533.1:0-2718 GCA_964400395.1 uncultured Lentimicrobiaceae bacterium
CCCATCCACTCACTGAAAAAATAAAGGCCCTGGCAGCCGAATTTACACCCGGCATCATACAAATCCGCAGGCATTTGCATGCCAATCCCGAATTGTCGGAAAAGGAATTTAAGACCGCCGATTTTATTTGCGCAATGCTCGACAGCTATGGCATACAATACACGCGCGGAGTTGGCGGCAACGGCATTGTTGCCAAAATTGAAGGCCTACAACCGCAAACTACTACCCTGGCGCTGCGTGCCGATATGGATGCCCTGCCGATTAACGAGCTGAATGCCTGCGATTACAAATCGCAGAACCCCGGTGTAATGCATGCCTGCGGACACGATGTGCATATGGCTTCGCTGTTGGGAGCCTCAAAAATACTCCATGAGCTTCGGAACGAATTCGAGGGAACTATCCGGCTTATTTTTCAACCTTCGGAGGAGAAATTCCCCGGTGGTGCTTTGGCTATGATTAACGATGGAGTGCTGAAAAACCCGGTTCCTGAGCGCATTATCGGTCAACATGTGCTGCCAACGCTCGAAGCCGGGAAAGTCGGTTTTAAACCGGGCCGTTACATGGCTTCCACGGATGAGATTTACCTTACCGTGAAAGGCCGTGGCGGTCATGCTGCCACACCTGAGCTGAATACCGATACGGTTCTGATGGCATCGCATATCATTGTTGCGCTTCAGCAGGTAGTTAGCCGCATGGCACCTCCGGGCATTCCCACGGTACTTTCGTTCGGCCGGTTTATTGCTGATGGCCGCACCAATATAATTCCTTCGGAAGTGAAGATTGACGGTACTTTCCGCACCTTCGACGAAACATGGCGGGCCAAAGCACATGAAAAAATCACCAAACTGGCCAGCGGAATTGCCGAAAGCATGGGTGGCTCGTGCGAAGTCTTTATCGATCACGGGTATCCGTTCCTTGTAAATGATGACCTGGCAACTTCAGAAGCCAAAGCCCTGGCTCAGGAATATCTCGGTCCCGAAAATGTGGTCGACCTCGATCAGCGAATGACAGCCGAGGATTTTGCCTATTATTCACATATTATTCCTGCCTGTTTTTATCGCCTGGGAGTAAAAGATCCTTCGTGGGAAACCATCCGAAACCTCCACACCCCCGAATTTGATGCGGATGAGCATAGTCTTGAAACAGGAATGGGATTGATGGCATGGCTGGCTTTGGGAACAATGCGGAGGGTTGAGTGCTGAGTACTTAGTGCTGAGTGCATGGTGCTTTGTGCATAGTGCATGGTGCTTTGTGCTTAGTGTTTTGTGAAGAGAGTGGTATTTTCGTATTTTTGGAAATAGCTAACATCCTTTTTTCATCAAATTCAAAATACCATGAAAGAGAATAAATCGTTTACTAACTTAAATGTATGGATTAGTAGCCGTGAACTTGTTAAGCAATTGTACCTTCTTACAAAGGAATTCCCCAAAGAAGAGATTTATTCTCTTACTTCCCAAATGCGCCGAGCTGCCATTTCAATTCCATCCAATATTGCAGAAGGGGTAGCCCGGAATCATGAAAAGGAAACCGTTCAATTTCTGCACATCTCAAAAGGATCGATATATGAACTGGAAACGCAGCTATATCTGTCTTATGATATTGGATATATAAATGAGGAACAATTATCCATTATTCTCAATAAAATTGAAGACTGCAAAAAACTAGTCTCAGGATTTATCAACTATTATCGAAATAAGTTACAAGGTAATTAGTTGATCTCTCAGATAAATCGAACTTTCAACTATGCACTAAGCACATAGCACTAAGCACATAGCACAAAAAACATGAAAGTAGCTGGTAAGCATTATCGCACGATCTGGATGGAAGGATCATCAGTTTTTATGATCGATCAGAATGCCTTACCATTCAGTTTTAAAATCTACGAAGCAAAATCCTATTCCGACACCTGTCATTCAATAATCACTATGATTACCCGTGGTGCCGGTGCCATAGGTGCTGCAGCCGGATTTGCCATGGCGCAGGCATTTTTAGAAGGGGCGAAAGGCGAGGAGCGAAAGGCAAAAAGAGACGACTACAATACAGTTCAACTTGAGTTTTTTGATCAAGCTCGAAAAGAAATAGAAGCTACCCGTCCTACTGCCCGAAATCTTTTTTATGCAACCGAAAGAGTCTATAATGCTGGTTTAAAAAGTGTTGAATCTGCTTTACGCGAAGCTCAATGGCTTGCTGATCAGAATATCGCTGATGCAAAACAAATCGGCGAATTCGGAAGTAAACTTATAAAAGATGGCAGCCGGATTTTAACTCATTGCAACGCCGGCTGGTTGGGTTTTGTAGATTACGGAAGCGCTTTGGCTCCGCTGTATATTGCCAAGGAACAGGGTAAAGAATTTTTTGTGTATGCCGACGAAACCCGTCCGCGTAACCAGGGTGCGCGCCTCACAGCCTGGGAACTTCAAAACGAAGGAATTCCGCATAAAATAGTTCCCGACAATGCCGGCGCTTACCTGATGAGCAAAGGAATGATCGATTTTGTGATCACCGGTGCCGACCGCATTGCCGCCAACGGCGATACCGCCAATAAAGTCGGCACTTATGAGAAAGCTATTGTAGCAAAGGAATTTGGAATTCCATTTTATGTCGCCGTTCCATTTTCGACCATCGATTTCTCGTTGGCTGATGGCTCTATGATTCCCATTGAAGAGCGGAGCGAGGATGAAGTGCTATATTATACAGGTCCTGATGCAGATGGAACAA
>CAYNVK010000534.1:0-2707 GCA_964400395.1 uncultured Lentimicrobiaceae bacterium
TTACTGATGTTGGCAATCAGTTCGGGCGTAATATGCTCTGGTTTTAGAAAGTGAGCTTTCGAAGCGCGCGAGTCGGAAGGTATACCTTTTAAATACCTGTCGGTGAGCAGGCCCTGTGCCAGGGGCGAATAGGCAACAAATCCCACACCATTTTCATCGAGCAGATCAAGCAGACCTTCTTCCACTATTCGGTCCTTCATCGAATACCTGGCCTGGTGTATGAGGCAGGGAGTACCAAGTTTTTTGAGGATTTGTATGGCTTCGGCTGTTTGCTCGGGCGAATAATTCGAAATGCCGGCATAAAGGGCTTTACCGCTTTTAACAATGTGATCCAGCGCCATCATGGTTTCTTCAAGCGGTGTTTCGGGATCGAAGCGGTGCGAATAAAAAATATCCACATAGTCAAGGCCCATGCGTTTCAGACTTTGATTCAGACTTGCCACCAGGTATTTACGCGAACCCCATTCGCCGTAGGGTCCGTCCCACATATCGTATCCCGCTTTCGAGGTGATTATCATCTCGTCGCGGTACGATGCAAAATCCCTTTTCAAAATAGAGCCAAATACTTCTTCGGCTGAACCTGCCGGGGGCCCGTAGTTGTTTGCCAGGTCGAAATGTGTGATGCCCTGATCAAAAGCAGCCCTGAGAATTTCGCGCGAATTGTAATAATTATCCGTAAAACCGAAGTTGTGCCATAATCCCAGCGAAATAGCGGGTAACAGCAAACCACTTTTGCCGCAGCGGTTATATTTCATCGTTTCATAACGGCTGTCATCTGCAATGTAGTTCTCCCCCATTTTAACCTGCTTTAATATTTTTATTTCATCTTTCATTTTTACCGGCTTATTAAAGGTTTCTAACTAACAGTATTGCATCCGGACGATTTCTGCACCAGTGAAGAATACTGTATTTCAGTTGAATAAACTTCTTAACGGCAAACAACATATACGTTCAATGTTTTGAAAGGTTTGAGCCGTTTCACCTTTTATGAATTCCATTATTTTGAGCTGTAATCGGCTTTCTTCTTTTTATAATATTCCTGCAGCACATAATATGCCTTCTTTTTATTCCCGGTTTCCGAAATCAGTCCTTTACGGTTCCATCCATCCTGTATGTCGGGCAGCAACCGGCGGGGTGACCGGAAATCGGCCAGTATCCAAGGGGTTATACCACGTAACTGTGGAATTTTATCGAGCATTTTGAGCGTTTCCCTGTACAAATCCTCCTGGAATTCTTCGGTCCAGCGGGCATCTTTCGAACCGTGATTTCCCTGCAAAGCATCACCGCCAAATTCAGAAACCATCACGGGTTTATCGAATTTAATCTCAAACTCCGCTGTTTTACATTTTTCGGGCAGCCCGTCGTACCAGCCTATGTATTGATTAAACGCAATGATATCGACGAAATCCTGCAACGGATCTTCAATTACCTGCGTGTTTTTGGTTCCGGGTTTCGGGTGCCTTTCGAGCGCAGCGCTTACCAAACGAACCGGGTCGAGCTGGCGCGTGGTTTTTATCATACTTTTCAAAAACTCAGTGCGATCGGCCGAAACGGGTGTTTCATTTGCCATGGACCATATAATAACCGAAGCACGGTTTTTATCGCGGGTAATCATTTCGGTTAACTGGTTATGCGCATTCGCGTAAGTATCCGGATTTTGCCACTGAATGGTCCAGTATACCGGCACTTCCGACCATACCAGCATTCCCATTTCATCAGCTACACGGGTCATGTTTTCGTTATGCGGGTAGTGTGCCAGCCGTACAAAATTGCAGCCCAACTCCTTCGCCCAACCCAGCAGCATTTGAGCATCTTCGCGCGAATATGCCCGCCCGCCGCGAACACCGTTTTCTTCGTGCATGCAAATACCCCGTAAAAAAACAGGCCTGCCATTCAACAGTATATCACTGCCTTTTGTCTGAATAGTCCTGAAGCCGATTTTGTCGGCCAGTACCTCGCTGTTATGCGTAAGCTTAACCTCGTACAGGTATGGGTTTTCGGGCGACCAGAGATTCAGGCTTTTAGCCGGTATGGTGGTTTTTGCTTTTCCTTCACTATCTGTTATACAAATGGTTTTCAGGTTTGCTGCCGGAATTTCGACTGTAACTTGTTGATTTGCTTTTTCGGAGCCATTGAGGATGATAGAAACATCAATATTTTTGGGATCATTATCGGCCAGCTGGATATAATAATCCTGAATAAAAGTGCCGGCCACTTCCACAATGTTAACATCGCGGGTTATCCCGCCATAATTCCACCAATCGGTATTGATGGTTGGCACCTTCTCGATTCCGCGTGTATTATCAACTTTTACAATTACAAAATTGCCGGTAGGGTTAAGTTTGCCGGTTACCTCAAAATTAAATGGCGTGAAACCGCCCACATGTTTTCCCAGTTTTTTGCCATTCAGGTAAACCTCGGCTTCATAATTGGCAGCACCAAAACAGATAAACTGCCGCGCTCCAGATGTTGGCGCCGGGTAGTCGAATTTCTTGTAACACCAGATGGTTCCTTCGTAATAGAAGAGTTTTTCCTTTTGCGAATTCCAGTCGCGGGGCACCAGGATATTATCGGATTTATCAAAATCGTATTCAACCCTTTCGGATGGATCCTGCGCTTTGTAACCCAGGAAAAGAGACTCCGATTTACTGGGATCGGCCTGCTGATCGCGGACTTCGCGCCGGTAATCGTAATACCCGGTTTGATA
>CAYNVK010000535.1:0-2705 GCA_964400395.1 uncultured Lentimicrobiaceae bacterium
ATTTAAGCGATTCAGCCTTTGAGATATCATAACTATACCATGATGCACATGCCGGCAAGGCTCATTAGTTTCCTGCTTTCAGCCCTCATTTTGTCATCATGTATACAACGTTTCGATCCCGAAATTAAAGTCAGCGATTCAATGAAATATGTCGTTACCGGGGGCGTGAACCGGGGCGATACCATTCAGCATGTAAGCATATCAACGGCTTCATTACTTCGCATGCCAAAATTTGTACCGATTGTATCGTGCAACGTAAAAATTATTGATGAAAAGGGCAATGAATACAAAGGCAGTGATATGCTCGACGGAACATATGAATTCAATATTCCTGAAACTGAACTGGTACCGGGCAATAGTTTTAGGATTGACATTGTTGTTCCCGCCGGTGATCATATTGTTTCTGATTACGACCTGCTAAACGATGGTCCACCGGTAGATTCAGTTTATTATGAACGGAAAGATATCCCAACTTCAAACCCGTTCAACCCTATCAAGGGCATTCAATTTTATGTGAACCTCGACGCCGCAAACTATGCCTGCCGCAATTACCGGATTGATGCCACCGAAACCTGGCAGTATACTGCAAATTACCCCGAAACAAGTGAAGGTGCCGTTTGCTGGCTTACAGTTGATGTGAGGAATATCTTTACCATTTCGACCGAAAACCAGACAGAGAATGTATACCGTGCCAATGCACTGAATTATGTCGACAATTACTCATCACAACGGTTGCGGTATATGTACAGCCTGCTGGTAAACCAGTATTCACTGAGCGATGCGGCGTACGCTTACTGGAACAAAGTAAAAACAAATGCCCTCGACCAGGGCGGTTTATACGAAAACCAGCCTTTTAAGATCGCCGGCAACCTGCATAATGTAACCGACCCAACGCGCGAAGTACTGGGATTCTTCGGCGCCTCGACACACTCATCAAAGCGTATTTTTGTTGGCACAGTTCCGGGATTACCCATTGAATATGTTGACTGCAGGCCACTCACTGAAAAAGGAGAAGTACATAATCCGGAATGTGTGGATTGCCGGAGGAAAGTGGGGGGCACCAATCAGAAGCCTTCCTACTGGCCGTATTGATTAAAATTCATTAGCTGGTATTTTCACAGTTTTCCCTGTGAGTCGCTGGTTGTAAAGTTGGAATTTTCTCGGATAAACTTCCTACCTGGCTACGTCTTTTTCGCTGGAAGCATAATATAAATCGAGCGCGGTAAGTATAGCTGCCAAACCCCAGAAAGGCACACTTGCTTTATCTGTATTCAAAAAATTGTTCATGGTACCATGGGTGAAATAGGTAATCATAGCCAGGGTTATGGAAAGCGACAGAATTCGTGTCTGGCTGCTGGCTGCTTTTTTGTATACATTAAGCCCCGTGTAAATTACGGTCACCAGGATAAACAACACACTGAACAGCCCCGGCACACCCGATTCGGCCAGCGGACCAATATACTCGCTGTGCGCGTTACCCATATCGCCGAGGTCGGTGCTGATAATGGTTTTTTCGTTCGCACGTTGAAAAGGAGCATATTCAAACTGGTAGGTGCCTGGCCCCCATCCGAAAACCGGCCTTTCGGCAAACATGCGCAACGCTGAGTTCCAGCGGTTGATGCGTTCAAGGTTCGATGCATCAGATGAAATATTCGAGATGGATTGCACATGCTCAATAAAGTTGGCAGAAGCATCCTGTTTGTTCTTCTCCAGTTTGTCAATAAACTCGAACCGGAACAGGAAAAACACCACAACCAAAGCAACTGTGGCCAGGGCTATCCATTGAAAACGTATACGCAGTTTCACCAGCACTAAAACCACCAGGGCAACACCCACGCTAACCCAGGCAGCCCTGCTGTACGAAAGAAATAATGCAATCAGCAAAATGCCTTCAGCTATTGCAGCCAGCAAACGCTGCTTTGATGACACTGAACTATCCAATGCCATTCCGAGCATTACTGGCACAAATAATGCCAGTATAACACCATAGGCAGTATGATCGTTATAGAACGGCCACATCACCCAATGCCCGGCTTTCTCGCTGAAATTATAGCCCATATGAACCCAGGTGGTATAAAATACCACGATGATAAGGGCCGAAACATAAGCCCAGATAAAAGCCCTGATATTGGTCTTCCGGCGAAACAGCATGAGGCCGCCCAAATATATCGGTACAATAAACCAAAGGCGGGCCAGCAAATATTTAAATGAAACCAACGGAAGATCGGAAGTGATGGCGGTTATCAACATCCACGCCAGGTTGAACAGTATGGCAATACTGATGGGATGCCGCATAATACGCCGTTCAATGCCCCCTTCGAGCAACACTTTGAGCACCATAAAAAAGAGAATGCCGATCAACAGGGGCTCGCTGGGAACTGAAATGCTGGCACCCAGATCATAATCACCAATATCGATGGCAAGCGGGGTAACAAAAACAGCAAGCAACAATATTTTGTCGAGGCTGAAAATATACAGCAATGCCATGATACCAACAACAGGAATAAGCAAACCGAAGTATATTTCCTTACATATCAAATAAGTATTGAGCAATACAAAAATTGCTGTAACCAGGTAAACAACTAATATTTTACGTTTTTCGGTCAAAATAATACTTCTGATCAGTTATTAGTTCCGGCTGAAAGCATAGGGCGTTGCTCAATAACCACTATCGAAAACAGGCTGAAAAGCAAAGTACCGGCAAC
>CAYNVK010000536.1:0-2697 GCA_964400395.1 uncultured Lentimicrobiaceae bacterium
GCAATATTCGACCGGCATGAAACAACGACTTAGCCTGTCCATAGCCCTGCTGGCCGAACCTGAATTGCTCATTCTCGACGAACCCATTAACGGGCTCGACCCCAACGGCATCATGGAAATGCGGCTGTTGCTCCAGCGTATAAACCAACAACATAACTGCACCATACTGCTTTCGAGCCATATACTTTCGGAAATTGAAAAACTTTGCACGGATGTGGCTATCATCAATTCCGGATCGCTGGTATACCAGGGCACCATGCAATCGCTGCTGAGTGCAGCCACCGGCAAAGAAGTAATTATTATACACACCGACAACCTTGAGAAAGCCAGGAAAATAATTGATGGCAGGTTCGCTGCCATCGAAAAGGATAACAAACTGCTGGTTACTGTGAATCAGAAATCAGAGGCCGCCTTTGTGATCAGGACACTGGTTGAAAATGGCATTGATATTTACTCCGCCGGGCTCGAAACAACCGGCCTTGAAGCTTCATTTCTACACCTTTTAAACGATAATCACAAATCATGAAGTTATATCTCCAGTTATTTTATCGCGTTGTAGCTTCTGAAATACAGAAACTCCGGAGTACTTTCGTTTTCTGGCTCACAATAATATATCCTTTGGGAACTGTATTCCTTGTTTCGTTAATATGGTTCGGAAACCGGAACGCCAAAGTGGTGAGCACAGATCAGTTTATATCGAACCTGGGAAATTCATCATCTTTTTTCCTCACCTTTTTTATTGTGCTGCTTATCAGCCTTGCATGCAATATTGAGTTTAAATCGGCTATGCTCAAACACTTATTAACACTTCCTGTTCCAAGGCCCATTATCTATCTCGGAAAATTTGCAGGCATCATGTTGTTTATCGGGCTTGCAATGGTACTAACCCTCGCTTTCGCATACCTTTCACTCCTCATCTGCGGACTGATAAATCCTAAACTTGGCATGGGGACCAATTTTAATCATGCAGCGCTGGTATTGAACCTGCTGAGATCGTATATCGCCGCGGCAGCAATATATTCAATCCAGTACTGGCTCAGCATGAAGCTGAAAAATCTGACCCTGCCGGTAGCCATCGGCTCAACTTTAATTGTCATGCCAATAGCCATCCTCATAATACTCGGCATTACAGGGCTGATAAGCCGCAATGCGGATTTCCTCCGGGTTATTACTTACAATCCTTACTCATACCCGTATTCGCCAGGATTTAATTTTGTAAAAAGCACCGAAATTGTAATTTTTACATCCAATACCATCGTTTTCATCCTATTATCGATAGTATCGCTTGCATTCGGCACATGGGAATTCAGCCGGCGAAATATCAGCTGAGAATGCAATCCGTAGCAGACTGCACAATTTGGAAGCAATTAATCGTGAAACAGTTGAAAAATTCCGCGTGTCGATTTTGTACCGGCAATATCCTGAAATTCGTAAGTAGCAATAAATGAATACACATCAGCCGGACACAGTTCCTGGCCAATAAAACCATTCCAGCCGGTATAAGGATTATCTGTTTCGAACAATAGCTGCCCCCATCGATTGAAAACTGACATGTGAAAGATTTTGATATTGCTGGTTACGGGTCGGAAAGAATCGTTACTTCCATCCGCATCCGGAGTAAACGAATTGGGGAAAACCACAAAATTCAGTGAGTTCCTGATCAGCAGTGTATCCACGGAACTGCATCCAGCCTGGTCTGTTGCCGATAACCAATAAACACCCGGTTGATTCACCGTTATGGATTCTGAATTTTCACCAGTACTCCAGGTGTACTGGCTGTATGTTTGATCCTTGGGGGCAAGTATAAGTAACTGATCGGGAGGTGTGATAACTGTATCGGCGCCAAGATTTACATCGACCGAAGCAGCAACTTTCACGCTATCGGTGCAGGTAAAAATTTCACCGAAATAAATATCATCGATACCAAAATCGTTACCAAGTTCAACAGGCCTGGTATCGGTTATTTCAATCCGGGCCTGAGTTTGTGAACCTGAACGCCAGGTGCGTGTCACTCTTTCCCACCTGTTGGTTGCTACAGGCACTTTATATATATCGCCCAACATCGATCCATTCACTGAAAACCTGATCTGGGTTGTATCGTACTCACTTAACCTGCACATCCACACAACAAATGTGTATTCGGTACCCGGATTTACGGCAACAGTTTGCGACCAAACTTTAAGCGAAGGCCGTCCCCCGTTAACAATCAAAAAATTGCCCGCCCCGCTGGTATGATCATGACCTGAAAAATAAGTGCGGAGAAAATATGAGGCATCGGCGCCCACTGTGTAACCATAATCGCCCATAGTCCAGAGGCAATTATCGCCATTACAATACGTATAATCGGTATAAAATCCGGTATTCCCGAGCTCAAAATCGGGGTTAGTAATTAAATTCTGCGAAAAGGAAGTGGTTGTGAGATAATACGTTGCCGGATAGTTGACTATGCTGTAAGGATTCTGTACCTGTGTATTATTCAGGTTGCCGGCTGATGACCACGAGTAGGTGAATGCCGGCCGGCTATGCAATTCCAGTACGCCGCCGCGGCAAACAGATGTGTCATTATTAATAATAAATCCGGGGCTGCAATTCGCTTTTATCGATAATAACGAAGGGTGAGTTGCATTGGTATCGGGTGCCTGTATTACTTTTTCAGCATAAACTGCATTCCGCAGGAAACCACCTGAGTAGCGTTCG
>CAYNVK010000537.1:0-2696 GCA_964400395.1 uncultured Lentimicrobiaceae bacterium
CCTGTTTGTGATCGGGCGTGTAGCAAACCGGTTTCCAGTTTCCCTGGTCCGACCAGCTGTGAAGGTTGCAACCATTGCCATCGCTGTAATGCGCCGCCTGGTCGCGGCAATGGGTAACAGCTACTACGCAAAGCGAATAAGATAATTTTACTGCGGGAAGTCCTTTTTGGGCCCGGTATTCATTTACTTGTTTATAAAGCGCTTGCTCAACCGGCGACAAACATATTTCGGGCAATTGCCGGGTTACGGGTTCATTTTGCGAAAACAAAGGGCCGGCCAAAGCTACCAGCATCAAAAATATAACTGCAATACGCGTCATATTGAAATTTTTCAATCATAACGTTACAATCACCAAATAATTATTCTATTTGCCTGGTTCCAGCTCTTTCCCGGCCTCTCCATATCGTTTTTCCTTTACTTTTTTGCCGTTCACAAATTCCGACCGGAGCATCAGTTCGCCTTTCGCATCCCAGTATTGCCAGGCACCTTCCTTAACTTTATTTACATATTGCCCCGATCCGGAAAGCGTACCATTGGCATAATATGTTTTCCAGCTGCCATCGGGCTTGCCCATGTCGAAATTCTCTTCCTTTATTTTCATTCCGGCACCGTCAAAATATACCCAGTATCCGTTGCGCTCCCCATTTACCCAGCTGCCCGATTCGCTACGTTGTCCGCTGTTATACCATTCTTTCCAGGCACCGTTTTTCAGTCCATTGTTATACGATCCTTCCGATTTCAGCTTGCCGTTGGGGTACCAGATTTTGCTTGTGCTATCCTGGTTTCCCGACTTATAATAATTAACGTATTGGGGTTTGCCGTTTTCGTACCAACCACTCCATTGCCCGTTCATTTTTCCATTCACGTAAGTGCCTGAGTCCTTCAACTGCCCATTTGGGAACCAGGCTGTCCAAACCCCGGTTTCTTTATTTTCGGCATATGCGCACTTGTGATGCACATGCCCATCCGTGTACCAGAAAGTCCAGTTACCCGTTTTTTCATCGTTGGCAAAAGCTCCTTCCTTCCATTTGGAGCCATCCTCGTAAAAGTATTTCCAGATACCTTCGAGTTTTCCCTTTACAAACGAGCCTGTACTTCCAACAGTTCCGTTCGGATGGTAAAACACCCAAACGCTGTCGCGCAGATCATCCGTAAACCGGCCCTTTTCTTCGATGGATCCATCGGCGCGGTAAGTGGTCACCAGGCTGTTCAGTTTCCCCGATTTAAAAAAACCTTCGAATAATTTTTTGCCGTTCGGGTACCATTCGCAGTATTTTCCTTCTTTAACCCCGTTCACATAACTGGCTTCGGCAATTTTTATGCCTTTCAGGTTAAACTCGTACCAGGTGCCTTCGCGCAGGCCGTTTACCAGCTTGCCTTCGGCGCGTTTACTCCCGTTGGAATAGCGTTCAACGGTAACCTGGGCCGAAACGGCGGTTGATAGCAGAGCGGCAATGGCGATGATGCAGGCAATTCTCATGGTAATGGGTTTTGAAATATCAATATTGAAATAACGCTGAAAATGAATATTGTTGTTTTACTTGTACGTTGCTGTCCAGGTTTCGATGCTGACACACTGCTTGTGCCGGCAGATAAACTCCCGGATTCGGGTTGGCGGCAATGTTGCTGAGATAAGGCCCGGCTGCACCGGTTAATGCTTACGTTCGGTAGTGAACATAACCAGTTGTTCGAGCGAGCAGCGCGAGTCGCTTTCGGGCATGGTATTGAGTAAGGCTATGGCCTTTTGCTGGTATTCGCGCATTTTTTCGGTGGCATATTTAATCCCCCCGCTATTGTTCACGGTTGCAATCAGTTCAGCAACTTTTTGCGGTTCGTTATTATGCCGGCGCACAATATTCATAGCCCGGCGTTTTTCGCTCCAGGTCATGTTATTAAGCATATAAATCAGCGGCAGGGTCATTTTTTTCTCTTTGATGTCGCTACCGTTGGGCTTCCCGGTTTCCAGGCTCTTTTCATAATCAAAAAGATCATCCTTTATCTGGAAGGCTATACCCACGTATTCGCCGAAAAGGCGCATTTTTTCAATGGTTTCGGCATCGGCGCCCACCGAAGCGGCCCCTGCAGCACAGCAGGAAGCAATCAGCGAAGCTGTTTTTTTGCGGATAATTTCGAAATAAACCGGTTCTTCTATATCCAGTTTCCGGGCTTTTTCAATCTGCAGCAGTTCGCCTTCGCTCATTTCGCGGGTAGCGTTCGAAACTATTTTCAGGAGATGATATTCCTCGTATTCGAGTGATAACAACAATCCGCGCGAAAGCAGGTAGTCGCCTACCAAGACAGCAATTTTGTTTTTCCAGAGGGCATTGAGTGAGAAAAAGCCACGGCGTTCGTTGGAGTCGTCGACCACATCGTCGTGAATAAGTGTTGCCGTGTGCAGCAACTCAATCAGCGAGGCGGCGTGAAACGTACTTTGATTTACTTCGCCGCAAACCTTGGCCGAAAAGAAAACGAACATGGGCCGCATCTGTTTGCCTTTGCGCTTTATAATATAGCGGGTAATGGTGTTGAGCAACGGAACCGGGCTTTTCATCGAAGCGCGGAAATGCTTTTCAAACTCTTCAATATAAGAGGCTATCGGAGTCTTTATCTGGTCGATGGTGAGCATTCAGTATTTATAAATGATTTAAGTACTCAAAAGTAGTATTTATCTGTGAATATTCAGCAGGATGCCAAAT
>CAYNVK010000538.1:0-2694 GCA_964400395.1 uncultured Lentimicrobiaceae bacterium
TTGCTTTTATGTTGCTTGCAGCCGGGCTGGTACTGGGCAGCGTGCTTAAAATCATTCAGCAATCGAAACCCGAAACAACACTTGCAGGCATTATTATCGCTGTAGTTTCGATACTAAGCATGTATTTCCTGATGTATTATAAACTGAAAACCGGCAGGGCACTGAATTCAGAAGCCATTATAGCCGATGCACACTGCACCAGGACCTGTTTGTACCTGAGTTTTATATTGCTGGGCTCAAGCGTATTATACGAACTTTTCAAAATAAATTATATTGATGTTGCCGGGTCGATGGGAATTGCCTGGTATGCGTTCAGCGAGGGCCGCGAAAGCCTTGAAAAAGCACGAAAAAACCAGCTGGCATGCAGTTGCTGCGAAAATTGTCATTAATTTTGAAGATTAAATTTTCTATATGCTGAATTATTTCCGGAAACAGGCTGACAGTGGTTTAAAACTGCTTGGATTAATTGCAATTATTGTCGTAGCCGCATACCTGGTATTCAGGTTCGTGGATATGAAAATTATTGAAAAACGAACCCTCGAAGAAAACAATATCATATTCGACAAACTGCGCAGCACGGCCAAACTGGTCGTTTGGGAACAGGACTTCAAACTGATGAACATCACAAGTACCGAGAAAAAATACTTTGGATCGGACATGCTTAAGTTCACCGAAAAAGTATCCACAACTGCCAAAGGAAGGATTGGGTTTCATATCGACCTGGGCGATACCATTAATACCAGCATAACTATTACTGCCAAAGCCATCGAAGTACATGCACCACTAAGGCTTACCTATGTCAGCATCGACAACAGTTCAATTGAACAGATTAAAGAATCGTCGTACGATCCATCGGTTGAAATTGACAAAGAGGCAATTGTAAAAAGACTGAATGAAATGGCTTTGCGCGAATACCTGAAACCGGCGTTGGAAAAAGCAAAAAAGCAATCGCTCGAAAAACAGGAACGCAGCCTGACCGCACTTACCGGCAAACCGGTAAAAATTATCATTACTGATATGCCTACGCTTGAAAGCAGCATGAACTGGCTGAACCGGAACAATTAGAAAGCAGTAGCCGGCTTACGCTGAATTTCTCAATCCTGAAAAATAGATAGTTGCATTGCAAATTATGCGGATAAATGCTCGAGCAGGATTTTCAGCCCGATTAAGATCAGCATAACGCCACCCAGCATTTCCATCCTCCGGCCCATACGGGCCCCGATTTTTTTACCGAAAAGCATCCCAAGCATGGCTACAATGTAGGTTACTGAACCAATTATGCCGATAGAAACCATAATTTTATAATTCAGCAGTGCAAAGCTGAAACCCACGATTAGCGCATCAATACTGGTGGCTATTGCCATACCAATCATCACTTTTACATCGAGCGGGTTAAAGGAACGGTCTTCGGGATGAGTGCTTAAACTCTCGTAAATCATTTTACCACCCAACAGCCCAAGAATAGTAAATGCAATCCAGTGATCGAAATTCTCGGCATAATTTTTTATCCCCGAACCGGCAAGCCAACCAATTACAGGCATTGCAGCCTGAAATATAGCCAGCGTGATTGCTATTTTCGTTGCATTTTTGAAATCAATTTTCGGCAAAACCAAACCACTTGAAACTGAAACAGCAAAAGTGTCGAACGAAAGACTTATGGCAATCAGGAAAATAGTGAGTAACTCCATCGGCGAATCGGGTAAAAGAGGTGCAAAAGTAAAAAAAGCAACGGTAAAACAGCCATGTAAGTTTTTACATATTTATCAGGAGCCGGTTTACTGAAAAAACATTTCGCGCATATGCCTCTATTCCGCGCTTTTCCCTAATTTTAACCGTGTGCAGAAAAACTCTTTCTTAACCCGGCACGCTTTATTAAAAATTTACAAATCAGCACATCTCAATCCCCATGGACCTGATTACGCTCAAAAAACTACTTCCGCAGGTTAACACCGAACTCCTTCAATTTATAGCTACCGAAGCTGTTGAAATGGATATCCCTGCCGAAACCACGCTGCTTAAAACCGGTAATTATGTCCGCTCTATCCCGCTGGTAGTACAAGGCCTGGTAAAAGTGAGCCGCATTGAGGACGATAAGGAGTTGCTCTTGTACTATATCCATCCGGGCGAAATGTGCATTATGTCGTTTTCGGCCTGCTGCAGCAATTCCGCCAGCCTGATAGAAGCCACTGCCCCGGAAGAAACCCGTCTTTTACTTATTCCATCCGATAAACTCCGCCAATGGATAACTACTTACCCTGAATTCAATTTCTACGTTTACGAAATGTTTAACAAACGCTACCTCGACCTGATGGACACCATTAACCAGCTTATTTTTAACAGGCTCGACGAAAGAATTTTATTATACCTCAAAGAAAAAGTATTACATACCGGGAACAAACAACTATCGGTAACACACCAGCAAATAGCAAACGATATGGGCACCGTGCGCGAGGTAATCAGCCGGCTGCTGAAAAAATTAGAACGCGAAAATAAGATCCTCACGGGTCGTAACCAGGTTACTGTTTTGTAAATATCAGGCCACGTGGAGTCAATTTGAGGCTTACAAAATCATTTGCCACAGTGTGACCAATATCACGTAATGTAGCTTGACTGAAGAATAATTTTGCATACAGATAACATTGTTTAACACTAAAACTATATGATGATGAAACCAAACATGGGAACCACCGACAG
>CAYNVK010000539.1:0-2692 GCA_964400395.1 uncultured Lentimicrobiaceae bacterium
GCCAGGTGCTGTTCAGCTTTTTCCCTCTCTTTCATCTCTTCATGCAACTCGTCATTAGCCCTGCTTAACTCAGCCGTGCGCTGGGCAACCTTTGTTTCGAGCTGTACATTTACCAGGCTCATTTCGCGCGTAAGCTTAATATTTTCGTGTATCACCATATACTGGTGCAGAATAAAAAGCACGATGATCAGGCCAATCAATATTACAATGCCATTGGATAAGTGGAACGACTGATTCAGCACAAAGATCAGGAGTAACCCGATAACAACAATCAGCAAAACCCCGGGCAGGTAAACAATCCATTTACCGGCTTTGAAAGCATTTACATTTTTGGTTTCATCTTCTTTATGACTGCGCAACTGCCTGTATCCCTGCAGCGCAGCCAGCAGCATCGAACCATAAAATCCATAATAACCGAAATCAATTACGAAATCGCGGGTAAAAGGCTCGTAAATAGAGGTAACCAGGTAATTTAAGTCACTAAAAAAAAGAAATGAAACCCCTGCAAAAATTGTCCCGAGTACCCGTTGAGTGTTCTTTTCAGGGTAGGTAAAGAAAACAATCATAATTATCCAGAGCAGGATAATATCCATCACCGGGTAAACAAATACCATAAGCAGCGTTAGCAGGTCATAATTGAGATCTGGCTTTCCACGAAGCATGAGCAACGTCGAAAACAATACAACCGCCGACAGTACCAGGATACTGATTTCGACAAATACGAGATTACGCCGGTGCGACGGGGGCTGGGCGCCGGGTATCATAATAACGCCTGCCGTTACAAACAGCGTGGCCGAAATATAAAAAGCATCAGTGATGGATATAAACGGATCAATCTTTATACTAACCATGTACAGATATATTGAATCGCCAATGCTCCATGCACCCAGGGATAAAGCTATAAACAACAAGGTTCGGCTGACCGCAAAATCTCTTTTTTTTGATTTCAGGTACAGAACTACCACTATAGCTGCAACAAGCGTGGAAACAAAAGTTTCGAATGCGGCATTGAAAACATCCAGCACATCGCTCGACAAAGGAAGAAGATTTCCCAGCCCACTGAAAGCGACCAGGACTATAAAAGAAATGATAACAGGTAAAGGCCTGATTCGATCCGAGAATGACAAAGACATAATTACTTCAGCAAATATAATTGTAGTTTTTCAGTAATACTTTTACAAAGTATGTTTGTATCCAACTCAAGCAATTCAGGCATAAGCGCCGGAAAGAAGATATTGAAATTCATGAAATTGTGCCCAAAAATACAAAGAATCCTTTTACAACCAACTATGTGACACTTTCAGGAGGGCATATGGTTTTATGATGTACTTTTACCCTTTTTAACACCCGACTTAAGATCCCGACCATGGAAGATTTTTTTAACGAAACCGCCATGCAAACAGGCAATATATATAACCTGTCGCCATTGCAGGCACACAAACTCTGCCTCCAGGGCGCTATAATGGTTGATGTAAGGGAAGAACACCTGAACAGGCATAAAATTTTTGATGTTTCCAACCTGATCTTTTGCCCGCTGAAAAAACTCCGCGATTTAATACCGGCTTTACCTGTCAATAAGCCGCTCATAGTTGCCGATGCCAGCGGAATCCATAGCCCCGAAGCCGTGAAAATTATGATGGAGAATGGCCTTGCCGGTAAATGTGCCAACCTTTCCGGCGGTTTGGTAAGCTGGGAACATTCGGGCTTGCCCGTAAAAATTAATTACGACGAAAGAATCCCGGGAAATCTGATTACCACGCCGGCACCAGAAAATAAAGATTAAAAACCAACCTGAATACACTACAAAACAGGCCTTAGCCGGCAAAAGGCCATAAATACCCAAACCGGCATCAAAGAACTTTATCATTGGGTTTACGCTCCCAGTTGCGGTCAGCCTCTTCGATGATTTTATCGGAGGATTCCTTGCCCAGGTATGCATCAATAGCCAGGTGGGCCAGGTAAATAACCGGGGTAAGCAATATTGCCAGCGAAATTTTATAAATGTATTGAATAAGTCCAACCCTGAAAACCTGCTCCAGGCTCCAGTTCCCCAGAAAATAGAAGGCAATAAACAGGATTACAAAACTGTCGATCACCTGCGATATAACTGTTGATCCGGTCGACCGAAGCCAAAGGAACCTGTGACCGGTCAATTTCTTGAAATAATGAAACACGTATGCATCAATGAGCTGGCTCACCAGGAAAGCAGTGAGCGAACCCACGATAATCCCCAACCCTGCCCTGAAAATGGTTGAATACGCGTAATTTATATCCAGCGGCCTTCCCAGGTTGTCGATACCATTCAGTTTGAGCCAGAAATCAGCGGGTGGCATACCCGTCCAGATTAATATTACGATAAACGAATAACCCACCATACCGGCGGTGATAAAGCTGATACGGCGCACGCCTGTTTTACCAAAATATTCGTTAATGATATCAGAAAAAACAAACACCACCGGCCATATCAGCACCCCAACACTCATATTCAGGTCAGTAACCACGCCAAAAATATTGAGTTGCAGTGGCGGAATCCCCAGTATTTTTTCGAGCGAAAATATTTTAACACCACCAAGTTCAGCAATCAGTGCGTTGGTAATAAAAAAACTTGCCAGCAGCAAATACAGGAAGGTTTTCTTTTTCAGGGGGACTATTTCGCTCATAACCGGTAATATTTTATTATTGTGATACTTAT
>CAYNVK010000540.1:0-2691 GCA_964400395.1 uncultured Lentimicrobiaceae bacterium
GCCTGCTCAAAAATCTCTACATAAACTTCGTCGCGCTCAACCGGAGGATAACCATACTCATCCAACAGCAATATCAAACCTACTTTAAGCGCTGACTTAATATCGTCGCGTTTGTTCCAGTCGGGATATTTTGCCTGCCCGTCGACCAGTTCTTTTACTGCCCTTGCTAATTCAATCATTTTATCATCGGGGTACTTAAAATCATACTTTACGCATAATTCGAGCAAAATATCATAAAAGGCTTTTTCTTCAAAATCTATTCCCAGGGCATCGCCGGCTGAAAATTCTTTATGAACATCCCATATTAAATTGGTAAGTGCTTCGGCCATTTCCTCGTATACTTCGCTCCTGAAAATGTCGTTCATCTCCCTGTTGTTGTATCGCTCAACCAGCGCCTGCATTTTTTTGGTGAAATCAATACCTTTAACCCTGTTCACTTTTTTTATTTCACTTATTACTTTCGCTAGCAGCTGTTGCAGTAATTTTATTTTGGTATTCGGTAATTTTATTTTATCAATTTTAGCGAGGTAATCTTCATCAAAAATATCCTGCTCCGTTTCAAAATTATCGCCAAGTTTAAATATTTCTTCTACACCATCGCTTTGCAACGCATCTTTTATCATCTCCCTCACTTTTGCATTCATTTGCGCGGTATCGGGCGCATTGCCCCGGGTAAGTTTGAACACTATCGACCGAACTGCCATATAGAAATGGGTTTGATCTCTCTCAACCTGGGTTAGTTTTTCACTTCCGCAACAGATATCATAAGCGGCTTTCAATCGTTTTACCAGGCCCATAAACCGTGTTTCGATGTCTTTGGTTTGCTGCACGAATTCAGCGGCCAGGTTCAATGTATTTAGCTGTTGTATGGTGGTGCCTTTATAATATTTACTGGTGTCGAACTTATGAAACAACTTTGCCAGCAGGTCCAGATGATTACGGACAATAATGATTGATTCGGCAATATCTTCAAAATTGTCTTCGTCGCCTTTGTTATATCTGGCTAAAGCAAGGTTCATTTGCTTTTTTATTCCGATATAATCAACTACCAGTCCCTTGTTTTTACCTTCGAACTTGCGGTTTACCCTCGAAATGGTCTGGATCAGATTATGCTGCTGTATCGGCTTGTCAATATAAATACTATCCAGAAATGGCACATCAAAACCCGTGAGCCACATATCGACAACGATAGCAATTTTAAAATTGGATTTTTCATTTTTAAACTGCCGGTCCAATTCCTTCCGGTATTCCTTTGTACCTAATAAAGTATACAATTCCTCCGGATCATCCTGTCCACGGGTCATTACCATTTTAATCCGTTCGATGGGTTTCAGTTCGCGCCTGTCCTTATCAGTAAGCGTTGTACCTTCTTCTGCTGCAAGTATTTCGTTCCATTCAGGTTTTAAGGCAATAATATTTTTGTATAACTCGTAAGCTATTTCACGCGTACTGCACACAAACATAGCTTTCCCTTTTATGGTAGATCCTTCGGCTACCCTTTCGCTGTAATGATTTACAAAATCCTCAGCAACTGCTTTTAACCGTTTGGGATCGCCCAGAATGGCATACATATTGGCTGTTTCTTCCTTACTTTTATCTATCTGGTATTCGTTTGCACCTGCTTCGGCAGCCGATTCGTAATACTGTTCAATTTTTTCGAGCTCACCATTTTTTAATGCCACTTTAGCCGCCCGGCCTTCGTACACTATCCTAACTGTAATTTCATCTTTTACTGATTCTGTCATGGTGTAGGCATCAACCACTTTACCGAAAACATCCAGCGTAGCATCAATGGGTGTACCGGTGAAACCAACGAAAGTAGCGTTAGGTAGTGAGTCGTGCAAATACTTTGCAAATCCGTATGTTTTGGTTACGCCTTTGGTGTTTATCTTTATTTTCTGATCGAGGTTTACCTGGCTTCGGTGTGCTTCGTCGGAAATACATATAACATTGGTGCGGTTTGTTAACAGTTCGGTGTCTTCGGTAAACTTATGAATGGTAGTTAAGAAAACACCGCCGCTCTGCCGGTCCTGTAACAGTTCGCGCAGGTTGGCCCTGCTTTCGACGCTCACAATGGTATTATCGCCTATATAGTTTTTGGCATTGGTAAACTGCCCCGAAAGCTGATCGTCGAGATCGGTGCGGTCGGTTATCAATACAATGGTAGGGCTTGCAAAATGCTCGCTTTTCATCAGCAAACGCGTAAGGTAAAGCATGGTAAAACTCTTACCGCAACCTGTTGCTCCGAAATAGGTGCCGCCTTTACCGTTACCCGAAGGCTTCTGCGCCTTGCGTATATTGTCGTACAATGCCCTGGCCGCGTAATATTGCGGGTAGCGGCACAGGTACTTTTCATTCTTTTTCGAAGTATCGGGTATGAAAATAAAGTTGCGGACAATATCGCGCAGGCGGTTTTTATGCAACATCCCCTGTATTAAGGTGTACATGCTGTCGATGCCATCCACATCCCTGGCTAATCCGGCAACCCTGCGCCAGGCATAATAAAAATCGTATGGTGCGAAAAACGAACCGGCCTTATTATTTATCCCGTCGCTGATAATGCAGAATGCATTGTATTTAAACAATTCGGGAATATCGCGGCGATACCGGGTTGTTAACTGTTTGTATGCATCGTAAATGGTGGCCTCTTCGCGAATGGCGCTTTTAAATTCGAAAACCACCAGGGGCAGC
>CAYNVK010000541.1:0-2684 GCA_964400395.1 uncultured Lentimicrobiaceae bacterium
TGTGAAAATGTGAACAATGGTACATTTGAACACTGAAACATTGAAACATTGAAACCTCTGAAACTTTGTTGCTTCGTCGTACCTCCTCGCAATGACTCTGAAACCTTTGAAACTTTGAAACATTGAAACTTCGTAACCCATGCTCCACATCGGCTTGTTAAGCGATACACATAGTTCAATACATCCGCGTATTTTCGATTTCTTTGCCGGATGCGACCAGATATGGCATGCTGGTGATATTGGCAATGTTGAAACTGCCGACAAGATTGCGGCCTTTAAACCGCTGAAAGCCGTGTATGGCAATATTGATGGCACTGAACTGCGGAGCATGTTCCCGAGGTACCAGGTTTTTAATTGCGAAGAGGTTAAAGTGCTAATGACCCATATTGGCGGGTACCCGGGAAGGTACGAGAAGGAAGCCAGGATGATGATTGAAGCCGAAAAACCGGGTATATTCGTAAGCGGGCATTCACATATTCTGAAAGTGATGTACGATAAAAAGCACCAGCTGCTTCATATCAATCCCGGAGCTGCCGGCAACTCAGGCTTTCATCATGTAATAACCTGTGTACGCTTTGTTATCGACGGAAAGGATATCCGCGCACTCGAAGTTTTTGAGAAACAGCGGTAGACGGATTTTTCAGGATGCAGTAGTTGCTGGGATTTGATGTACGATGTACGATGTACGATGTATGATGTACGATTTACGATTTACGATTTACGAATATTGAATATCGAACATCGAATTTTGAATAGCGAAAATCCCTGCCAGCAATCACCGTCAGGCAAGCCCAATCCGCAATCAGCAATCTGAAATCAGAAATCCGCAATCCGAATTCCACAATCCGAAATATTACCTAAGTCTATCGGCCGAACGCACCAGTTTATCATCGCGTTTTATCGCCCTGTTGGCCATTACCTGGAACACAAGTGCAACCAACGGCAGGTAAATACCAAAAGCCTTGCGATAATCGGGGACGATGTTAATCTTCTTCTCAATCATGGGGATATACAGGAAGAAAATACCCATGATCAGCGCAATGGTTGCTAATACGGCTATGTTGGTAAGCTTTACCTGGAAACTCCGGTTTTTATACTGAAAAATGGTAAACACGTCGAGGAGCGCGATACCCGCTGTAAAAATTACAAGCGGCAGGAACAGCATTGCGTTGAAAGCAGGCGGCTCGCCGGGAACCATATTTTTTAGGCCGGTAACTGAAAAGACATAAGCCCCGTTTTCGGCAAAAAACTGCGCCAGCGGAAATGCAAAAACCAATGACAATGCAATAATGGCAAGCGTGAGATATACGGTTTGGATGCGTTGAATCATAATGTTGAAAGGTTAAATTATATCACAAAGATAATACTGTATCGCGAAAGCGAAAAACATTAATGGAAATCTTAGGGGTTGGGATGTGTTTTTCCACAAATGGCACAGATAAAAATGAATAAGCACAAATAGAAAAATACCGATGATGAGTGCCGGCAGTCGTTTTAAAAGTCCGGGACAGATGCCTGCAAGCCAACAAAATTTTATTGCAGCAGGCATTTGCATCCGTTTTTTCAGCAATTTAGCTTTGTTTTAAATTCATAGCAACATACCTTACTTCATGCCTGAAACGCAGCAAAAAACCATTATCTGGGACTGGAACGGAACCCTGCTCGACGATGCCGATATTTGCCTCGCATCGATAAACACCATGCTAAAAGCCCGCAACCTGCCCTTACTTAGCCTTGAATCGTACCGCGATGTTTTCACTTTCCCGGTAATTGAATATTACAAAAAAGTAGGGTTCAACTTCAGCCTCGAACCCTGGGAACCCGTAGCCATGGAGTTTATCAACCTGTACCTGCATGCATTACCCACCAGCGGGTTAACGGTTTTTGCAGTTGAAACCCTCGAAAAATTCAAAAATAAAGGATACCGCCAGGCAATTATTTCGGCTATGCAACACGACGAACTTATTAAATCGGTAACAAACCTGGGTATTTACCCGTATTTTGATTTTATAGGTGGCATAGGCGATCATTATGGGGGTGGCAAAATTGAAAATGCCCGCAATTACCTGGCGCAGTCAGGGATTGATCCATCGCAAACTACCCTTATCGGCGATACCATCCACGATTCGGAAGTTGCCAACGAGCTGCAGTGCAACTGTATACTGGTTGCTACGGGTCATCAGTCCATACCCAGGCTCAGAGAAACCGGGAGGCGCGTGATTGCTGATTTATCCGGGTTAAACCATGATCTGTTGGATCATGCTTAAAAGTTGGGGAGTAAGTAATTATACTGGGGCTTATAGGAGTTATCTAGTAGGATTGATTTTAGTTTTCTTTACTTTCTTTTGCCTTAATGCAAAAGAAAGTAACAAAGAAAAAATCAAGGCTTTATAAAAATATGTTGCGTTTCTATGCCGGAGGTATCGTCTCGCAATACAAGGCATGAAAGATTCGAGCAAATCCTGGCTTTTATAGTTGCTGTGTATTGCTTCACACATGCCTGCGCACATACCTCCGACAAGAACCGCTAACATATTTTTCTAATGCCGGTCCCTGCTAAGAAAGTCTATACATATGGGAACAGTGGGGAACCGGGATTTAACTCATTACCACATACTACAGGTTTTAGGGACCGGCCTGAGATAAATTTTAGAACAGCTGTAGCTGAAGGTAAACAGCGTTGG
>CAYNVK010000542.1:0-2649 GCA_964400395.1 uncultured Lentimicrobiaceae bacterium
TCCTGCCGGAGGATAAATAAGTTGGCATCGGCCTTTCGGCCTACAATAACGCTATCGGTAATAATTGAAATTGGCGCGTTATCCATCACCACAATATCAAAACGGGCACGTACTTCTTCGAGGAAAGTATCAAATAGCGGGTTCTCGAGCAATTCGGCCGGGTTAGGCGGCACCTGCCCCGAAGGCACAAACGAAAGGCCCTTTACATGGGTTTGCTGAACAATTTCATCGAGGCTTACCTGGCCAATCAGGTAATTGCTTAAGCCATTGATTTTTTTCTGGTCGAAAAGTTTCTGCAAACTTGGCTTGCGCAAATCGCATCCCACCAGCAGCACACTCAGGTTATTCATGGCGATAATGCTGGCCAGGTTTACCGAAACAAAGGTTTTACCTTCGCCGGGAATGGTGGAGTGAACGGCAATCACTTTTTTGGTTTGCCCCGGCAGCATAAACTTGAGGTTGGTACGCAAACCGCGAAACGATTCCGAGATGGCGGCTTTCGGGTGCTCAACCACCGGAAAATCGGTTTCGTAATTGTTGTGAGCAATGGATCCCACGATGGGTAATTTCGTCTTGCGTTCAAGCTGCTCCATACTCCGCACCTTATCGTTGAGGTAATCATAAATAAAGATGATAAGCATGGGAACCAGCAACCCGATAAGTACACCAAACATCACGAATTTCGATTTCTGCGGTCCCAGCTGGCTGGTGGTTTCGGGATATGCGGCATCGAGCACAAAAGCATCGGGCGAATTCGAAGCCAGGCTGATCGCGGCTTCGGCTCTCTTTTTCTGAAGGAAGTCGCTCATTTCCTTGTTCATCTCGAAACGGCCTTTGATGCCGATCATTTGCTGCTCAATGGCTGGTAACTGGGCAATTTCGCTGCTCGATTTCCTGATTTGTTCATCGATCTGGTCGGCCTCGCTCTGGGCATTGGCCATGATATTATTAAGGCTTTCATCCAGGTTCTTTCGGGTAAGCCTGAGTTCGCGATCGAGAACTTCGTAGTTTGGCGATTTTTCGCTGGCGCTGAACGACAATACCTCACGTTTGCCATAGAGTTCTATCAGTTTCATTACCAGGTTATTGAAAAGGGGATCTGTAATACCCACAATGGATGGCGCCACCACCTGTTTCATTTGCTCGGCACTTCCCAGGTAGGCTTTCAGGTTTCGGAAATATTTCAGCCGCATATCCGACATGGCCTTTTCTTTCTGCAGTTCAGCCAGTTTGCCAATTACCATGGTCCCTTCCTGCGAAAGATCCACAATTTTATTCGACGACCTGAATTCGCTGAAACGCTGCGCAGCGTGGTGTAACGAATCGCCAACACTTGTAAGTTGCATATCGATAAACCGGATGGCATTTTCCGAAGTTTTGTTTTTCTCGTTTAACCCGTATTGAATGTACGTTTTTGTCAACTCATTGAGGTAATCCAGGTCGCGCCTTGGCTCATTTCCTTTCACCGAAAGGCTTAAAATTTCTGAGTTTTCACTGAGTTTGCCCACATTCAGCTTGCCGAGGAAACTACCCACCAAGCCGTTAATATTGTTGAAATAGAAAATATATTCGGACCCTGCTCCGGGTATTCCTGTTCCTTCGCGGGGAACTAACGTAAAATTGAAAATTTCAGAGGCAAACGGTTCTCCAAAACGGCATTCCTTCGAAAATGCCGCATACTGGCTTTTCCGCCAGAACCTGGTTTGAGGTTCGAAGGTAACCATATACGTAGAAGGCGATAAAATCTTGATGGTGAGCGGTACACCTTCGAGGTTCAGTTTCCCCGGAGTTTCCACCACTTCAAATGGTTCCGATTTATATAGGCCTTCGTTGGTAAAAATGCCTTTTTTATACCAGTTCACCCGCCATTTCAGCGATTCCATAGCCTGCCGGCTCAGGGTATATGATTTTATGATCCCGATCTGGTTGTCGATAAGCGAATAGGTTCCCCAGCTTTCTTCAAAAAAACCGATAATGGAATTACTCTTGCTGTCCTGCTTCACCAGGATGGTGGTACTTACCTGGTAAACCGGGTCCTGGTAAAGATAATACAGGTAGCCGCCTCCAAACCCGAGAACCAGGCTGAGTGCAAACCAATACCAGAGACTTATAAACCGGTATAAATACTCTTTGGTACTCGAAGGGAGTTCATCATCCTGGGCAAAAGTAAGGTTGGGATCGTCTAAATTAGCCATTATGCAATTTCTTTTACAGCTTTGTAATTTTTATACCGGTGCCTCAAAAGGCAAAAATCCCTTTCATTTTATAACTTAAACACAACCATCAGGAAGGTAACTGTACTCAGCACCATCGAAATAGTAGTAAAATTCATGACTGCCGATTTCATCATGGCAGGTTCGGCATACACCACATCATTGGGTTTAAGAAAATATGCCGAGTGCAACAGGAGGCTTTTGTCTTTGAAATTCAGCCTGTAGCTCATGGTTCCCGAACTGGTTTTACGCATCACCAGAACCGTGTTTAACCTGGCCATATCCGTAAATCCCCCGGCCCGGGCTACCGCATCCAGCGCATTCACACTGTTTTCGTAAAAATAATAAGGGCCTGGCGATTTTACTTCGCCCAGGATGGTAACCTTAAAATTCAGGAGTTTAACCTTCACAACCGACTCCTTGATAAACTCATTGG
>CAYNVK010000543.1:0-2644 GCA_964400395.1 uncultured Lentimicrobiaceae bacterium
TCATAATGTCAAAGAACTAATCAATATATTTGTCGTGTTTTGAACACTCTTAATTGCGGATTGCGGATTGGGGTCTTAAAAATCGTAAATCGTAAATCGTCATTCGTACATCACAAATCACTTATTCAATTACACTGAAACATATTCTTCGAGGTATTTATAATGCGGGGTAAGTTCGCCGCGGTGAAGGATGAGCGCGCTTCGGATGGCGTTGGGCAGATCGAGTGCGAGGAAATCATCGCTAAAATCGCAGTCGGCTATGGCTTTCACGTAATTGATCAATACATCGGCAAACCCTGCCGACGAATCGCGGGGCAGCTCACTGGGCAGTATATCAACGGCCATCACGAGTACGCCTTCGCCTTTGTGCCCCATGGTATGCGTGCGGGTGCCGGGATGATACACAAAAATCGGGTCCTCTATTTCGGTTCCCTTATCGGTGCATTCAACAGATCCGTTTACGTCGCACGAAATATCGCCGATAACCTTCAGCTTCGGCGTGCCCTGCGCAAAAAGCTGTTGCAGGTAATCCTTGGTAACCAGCCGCGGATAACGGATATCCCAGTACACGCAGTTTATCATCATATCGAGATGCGGAATGTATTTTTCGAAAACACTCCTGAACTTTTCGGGCTCAGTATAATAATCCTGCAGGTCGAACTCAATGCCTGGTTCAATCGGCTCAACCAGGTGCTCTTCCCTGAAAATAATTTTATAAATCAGGTTATCGGGGATTTTGCTGCGTTTCTTCAGGCTGAGCAATTCGTCGGGCGATATTTCAATAACCGGAAGCAGCCCGATGATTTCCTGCGCTCCCTGCGATACGTTGCCATAACCGGTAAAAGCGATGGTAAAAGGAGTGAGCGCATCAGGAAGTCCGTTTTCGGCAATCTGCTGCCCCACCCTGGAAATAGCCAGGCGTGCTTCGGCCAGCGAACTGTAATGATGTGCTTGCTTTATCTGCGAAAAAGGGGTATCGAAACCGGCTTCTTTCAGCCTGAGCCCCATGGACCAGAGTGAGTTAATCATACCGGCCAGCCCGGCATAACGGCCAAAAAATATCTGACGGCGTCCCTGGTCGTCGATCACGCGCTCGTAATCAATCAGGTTGCAATGCATCTCCATCATTTTGCGGAGCATTGGCATATTATACGGTTGGCCCTTAATAACATGCGAGAAAAACACGTAGGTTTTTTCTTCCTCAAAAAAATCTTCGGGCATTTCCTTCACCCCGAAAATAACGCTGCATTTCGCGAGATCGGGCGAAACTTCGGCACCGGCTTTACGGTACTCATCGTCAGTAAACACCCTTTTGGGCGACGACTGAATAACGAAGTCGAGTTTTTTATGCTTTATAAGCCGTTCAACATGTTTCGGGGTGAGCGGCGCCCTGCGCTCCATCACGTATTTATCCTCGTGGCGTATTCCGATAAAATTACTCATGCGTAAGAATTTCTATACGGTTAATACTAAATAATCTGCGGGTGAACGAGCTTTGTCAGTTTACAATATCATGCATTAAAACTTAATTATACAAACCTACAAGAAATCAAACAAATTAACAAGTGTATATTTAAAATTTTCTACTTCAGGGCTTCTCCCTCTTCGCCAGGATTTTTTAGCGCGGAAACGTTTTAAAAAGTTTATACATTTGCAACCTGCCAACAAAACATTATCCAAAAAAATTCCCAGAATGAGCCAGTCGGGCAAAACTTCACGAAACCAGCGATTTAAAAAAAATATTTTCCGGGTCATCCGTTTTGTAATCATTTTCTTTTTTGGATCGAGTATATTTTTTACGCTGCTATACCGGTTTGTAAATCCTCCTGCCACTCCACTGATGCTGATCAGGGTGGTCGAAAATATTGCTGAAGGAAAAACGCCTTCCATTACCAAGGATTGGGTAAGCCTGTCGGAAATATCGCCTAACCTGGTGCTTGCCGTTATAACTTCGGAGGATAACAATTTCGAATCGCATTATGGCGTCGATTTCAAAGCCATTGAAAAAGCCAAGAAACTGAATGCACGTGGCAAAAAGATACGCGGCGCCAGCACCATAACCCAGCAAACTGCCAAAAACGCTTTCCTATGGCCTGCCCGCACCTACCTGCGTAAAGGGCTGGAACTTTATTTTACCGGACTTATAGAGCTGGGCTGGGGTAAAAAAAGAATCATGGAGGTGTACCTGAATGTGATTGAAATGGGCGATGGAATTTATGGTGCCGAAGCTGCCGCACAAAAGTATTTTCACAAACCGGCAAAAGACCTCAGCCGCGCCGAAGCCGCCGCTATTGCTGCCGTGCTGCCCAATCCACGCAAGTGGCATCCCGACAGGCCTACGCCTTACATTTCCAGAAAGATAGCCTGGATTCAATATCATATGAATAAAATTGACAAGCCCGACTGGTAACTGCTCAATTTTAGCTGTGCGAAGTTCTTACGCTTTGCAGGATTTTATCCGAAACCAGGAAAATAGCCGGTTTTTTCGACATGGGATTGGTTTGCACAAAAACCACGGTTTTGTAAACTTTCAAACTTCTGACATATAGTGCAGTAAAAGTATTGCAAATGTGATAGCTTTATTTTATCTGTTCATTCCAATGCACCTGAAGTAGTCAAGAAGAAATCCTGGGTAAAGAAAAAT
>CAYNVK010000544.1:0-515 GCA_964400395.1 uncultured Lentimicrobiaceae bacterium
AGGGTATGGAGAACGTAAGTGAAAAATCAGCCCAGGTTGATGAATGGTGGGGTGGCTTAACACCGCTTGAGCAAAAGAATCCGATTAATGTCGCTAAATATGAAACAGCTAACCGAACGCTTACTGCTGCTTCTAACCTGTTAACTGCCGCCGACGGAGCGCTTAACGATGATCAGTCGGCTACTGTGCAGTATTCTCTTGATAAAACCCTGAAAGATATGTGGAATTTTATAGTCGGTTCCCAATTTCAGGTTAACAAGCATTTGATGTTTAGGGCCGAAGTCGGCTTCCTGGGCTCACGGAATCAATTTATGGGAGGCATACAGTACCGGTTTGGATTGTAAGCCGGGGCTAACAGCAAATGATATTTAATTGAACTAAGGCCAGCCATGCCCAATTTATTGGGATCAGGAGTCTTTACCTAAGCTTACAGATGTGTAAAAGCTGAAGTGTGCTGGAAATACTACTAATCGTATAACGAACAAGAAGTGATCTTTGAAAACGAGTGATTCAAA
>CAYNVK010000544.1:525-2634 GCA_964400395.1 uncultured Lentimicrobiaceae bacterium
ATTGATGTTTAATTGAACTGTGCCAAGCCTTTACCTAAGCTTACAGATGTTTAAAAGCTGAAGCGTTCAGGTGAATACTGCGAGTCTTATAACGAACAGGAAGTGATCTTTGAAAACAAGTGATTCAAAGTCACTTCTTCACCAAACGCTTTTTCCCCGCCGGAAACAAGCCCGCCGTGTATTTATCGTATAACTCGAACAGAAACTCAATCCGCTTGGTTTCACTGGCAAAGGGCTGCGGACGGTAGGCCATATCAACTGCTTTGTCCAGTTCGTTATGCGCTTTTACCAGGGCCGGCGGCATGGTTAGCGGGTTATATAAATCGGCCAGGCTGCTGCCCGGAAACTCCGCCCGTACATCCAATACTTTTTGCGCCGCCTTTTCAATAGCTTCCTTTTGCTTATCGCCTGGGTTTTCGGGCCAGGGGAAGTTGTTGTAGACTATTTTATTCGAATAGATATAGTCACTTTTCATTCTACCACATACATACCTCATCCATGCCATATGCATTTGACTTTCTAAAATCCCGAAATGGTAAAAACCAGCATTTGGCATCATTGAAGCAGTATTATTTACAATATTAATAGGCTCAAGATATGCAAAGGGAATATAAGACCTTTTTTCACTTGAAACTTTTGGAAACATCAAAAATGTAGATTCTGGTTGTCTATCTTCTGAAAAAAGCATAGGAAATTTTGCCCAATCACGTGTTCGTTGTTTTGGACTGGACAATCTAAACATTCTAACTTTTTCAATTTTCTCTAGAAATAATGGAATACTTCTGATTTTTTCTGGAGCAACCCCTTTTAGCCATAAGCACCGCCTGATTCTTCCATTAATAAAATCACCACCGCCTATAAAGGGTCGAATATATTCAGTCGCATAGGGGTAGTCACATTTTATCAATTCAAACTCCTCATCTGATATCAATAGATGTCCGTCATCTGTTGTTTCGCTTCCCTTAATAAGCTCTGGAACATTACAAATTGGAGTATTTCTAGAAATTATCGCAAAATCCTTCCCTTCAACCAAATACGGATTAATATTCTTCACCTTCAATTCATGTGGTTCACCACTTATATTCTCATATTCAAAGATCCGTTTCTCAGCAATATCAAAATTTGAAAATCCAATAATTACCACATGCACCGCCGCATTGGCACGGGCTTCGTTTCCCCATTTAAAAGTGCGATGCGCAAAATGTATTTTAATCTTATACCGGTTAAAAAGCTCATTCCATAAAATGCCAACCTGCTCGCCTTGCGCAATTGAATTGGTTGAAACAAAAGCTACCCGGGTTTTCCTTTCGTTGCTGATTTCTTCACTGTTAAATTCTTGTAAATACTTAGCTGCTTTTATATACCATGCCGTTACATAATCCAATACACCGGCTCCATGTACGCCGGTGAAGATGGCTTCCATATCAGCTTTTTGAACTGGGCTTTGCATTTGCTTGCCCACAAACGGCGGATTCCCCAGAATATAATCAAACCGGGTTGAGCTTTCCCAGGGTAAAGGTTCCACCAGGCTGCCCCAATCAATCCGCAATGAATTGCCGTGCGTAATTTTAGCCGATTTGGTTAAAGGCAGTCGTACAAAATATTCGCCAAACTCAGCCGAAACCTGCATATTCATCTGGTGGTCGGTAAGCCAAAGCGCTACCTGCGCTATCTGTGCCGGGAATTCCTCGTACTCAATACCATAAAACCGATCCACATCGCACAGCACAAGTTGCGAAATATCCGACACCATTTGTCCGCGCTGCAATTCCTTTAAAATGGCCAGTTCGAGCAGCCGGAGTTCGCGGTACGTTATTACCAGGAAATTGCCGCAGCCGCAGGCCGGATCGAGAAACCGCAACGACGCTATCTTTTTATGAAATGCTTTCAGTTTTCCGCTGCTGGTTTTAGCGGTTGCAAATTCCTGCCAGAGGCTGTCGAGGAAAAGCGGTTTTATCAGTTTCAGGATATTTTTCTCCGAAGTGTAATGTGCGCCCAGGTTGCGGCGTTCGGTTTCGTTCATCACGCTCTGGAACATGCTGCCGAAGATTGCAGGCGAAATTTTGTTCCAGTCGAGGGAGGAACATTGCAGGAGCGTGGCCCGCATCT
>CAYNVK010000545.1:0-2633 GCA_964400395.1 uncultured Lentimicrobiaceae bacterium
GATGAAAGCAGAATGTATGCTCAGAACCGGACGCGCCGGCGAAGCCGCTGCTATCGTTTCGGAAGTCAGAGCAAGGGCCTTTAAATCCAATCCTTCAAAAGCTGTGGTAACAGCCGCAACACTCCTGGGAAACAGCAAATATGTTTACGGTAATGCTGATGAATTGGGTATTGTAACAGGTGATAATGGTGCTACAATTGAATACGGCGGATTCCTTGACGAACTTGGATGGGAATTTGCTGCAGAAGCTCATCGCAGGCAGGATCTGATTCGTTTTGGTGTATTTTCTACCAAGAAATGGTTAAACCATGTACCTAATGGAAATGATAAGAAAATATTCCCGATTCCTTTGGAAGAGTTGAACAAAAACTCAAAATTAGTTCAAAACCCCGGGTATTAATCCTCATATGTCTTAATAAGCAGTCTTCATGGCGTAAACCGGGAAACTCCGGTTTACGCCAAATGAAGGCAAAAGGATAAGCAACTCTTTTTTGTTCTGAGAAGTTTATCTTGCTTTTAAAGACTATGGCTAAAAAGATTTGAAATAATAAATAAATAGGAACCAGGTAGCTTTAAAAAAGCAATATTGCTATGAAAAAAAACAGGATTTTACTTCTTACTCTTGTAACATTCTTCGGAATGACATTTACACTTTACAGTGCAATCCTTACAGACAAAGGCCAGTCTGAGAAGGCCAATATTGCTATACTTGCTAAAGTAACCGGATCCGATCAGGATGCCGCTTCACTTGAAGTACTAAATGATGGACTTACTCCCAATACAGTACCTGATGATTTACGCCATTGGGCAGCAAGTCCCGACTTTCAAAAGTGGTCAAATCATCTCACAGCACAATGGCTTCAGTATGAATGGGATCAACCAGTAACAATAAATGAAATTTCAATATTCTTATACAATTATGACAACCTGGGCAAATTGCCTCAATCATACAGGATTAAATACTGGGATGGAAAAGATTTTAAACCAGTGTCTAATCCCAAAGGATTAGGTCTGGTTAATAACCAGTTTAATAACACAATATTTAAAGAAGTTACAACCACGAGGCTGAGACTTGAGATTGACTCTGTTCAGTACTTTTTATCACCTATTCTTGAATGGAAGGTGTTAAAAACAGTCAATTCGCCGGAGCTGGCTCCTTTTATAATTGCCGGTGGCGATCGTAGTGTTATGGTTGGAGGTAAAACGTACCTTGCAGCTAGTATAAAATCAATCAGTCCCCTGAATAACACAAAATGGGAGGCTACAGGTCCAGGTAAAGTTGAATTTGCCAGCCAAACCGACCTTAAAACAACAGCTGCTTTTACTGTTCCGGGAGAGTATATCCTTACGCTTTCATCACAAGCCGGGAAAAAGAAAGCATCTTCTTCACTTAAAGTTATAGTCACTTCTCAACCAAAAGAAAAACGTCTTGATGTTGTGTATACCAAAAAATACAGGATAGACAATCCCTTATGGAATAATCGTGCTAAAGTTCTTATTACAAACTGGATACCCTGGTGCATCAACCAGATTGAGCGAACAGATCTAACAGTTGGTGAGGGTGGCCTTGATAACTTCATCGAAGCCGGTAAAGCACTTCGGGGTGAGCCTCATGGGAAACATCTTGGATATGTTTTTTCGAATGCGTGGGTTCATCAGACCATTGAATCAATTTGTATAGCCCTGATGGTTGATCCGCAGGGAGACCCTGAGATTATTGCAGCACAGGAAAGTATGAAGAAGACACTTGAAAAGTGGATCCCGATCATTCTTGCTGCCCAGGAACCGGATGGATATCTGCAAACCGCATACACTTTGAGGGATACTACCCGTTGGAAAGAGAGATGGTCACCCGATAACCGTGGCAATCACGAAGGATATGTTGCCGGATATTTTATTGAATCAGCTATTAACCATTATACCCTAACTGAAGGTAAAGATAAAAGGCTCTACAATGCCGCCAAGAAACTGGCTGACTGCTGGGTAGCTAATATCGGGCCTGATAAGAATCATTGGTTTGATGGTCACCAGGAAATGGAGCAGGCCCTTGTTCGTTTTGGCCGCTTTGTGAATGATATGGAAGGCGATGGGAAGGGGCAAAATTACATTGCGCTTGCAAAATTTCTGCTCGACAATCGTGCAAACGGAAGTGAATACGATCAGAGTCTTGTTCCTGTTCAACAACAATACGAAGCTGTAGGCCACGCTGTTCGGGCGGTATATACTTACTCGGGAATGGCTGATATAGCTGCTGAAACCGGCGACATTGATTATCAGAGTGCGGTTATGTCGCTTTGGGATAACATGGTGAATAAGAAATATTATGTTACAGGTGGTGTTGGAAGTGGTGAAACCTCCGAAGGATTCGGCGGCAATTATTCGTTGCCTAATGATGCATATTGTGAATCATGTTCGAGTTGTGGATTGATATTTTTCCAGTACAAAATGAATATTGCTTACCATGATGCAAAATATGCTGACCTGTATGAGGAAACAATGTACAATGCACTACTTGGATCAATTGATAATGAAGGCAAGCATTTTTATTATACCAATCCACTTTCGAGTTCCGAACCGCGTGATGCATGGCATGTATGTCCTTGTTGTGTTGGCAATATTCCCCGCACATTGCT
>CAYNVK010000546.1:0-2625 GCA_964400395.1 uncultured Lentimicrobiaceae bacterium
GATTCAATATCATCCATGTTTTCATAAGGCTGGCAATAACCGTTCAAACGGCAGGCCAAACAAACATATCAGATTGTTCCAAAATGAAATCAATGTAATGATAATTAACTTTAAGAAGGAACCAGAAAACCTCTACTTTACTGTAACAGTGGTTTTGAGCCTGATATCGTCGGAAGCGGCTCCAACCATTAACTGGTAGTTGCCTTTTGCCACCGCATAATCATTCGTATTCAGGTTGTAATGGCGTAACCGTGCCACCGGAATTGAAATTTCGAAGTTTCGGGTTTCTCCTTTCAGAAAATGTATCCTTTCGAATGCTACCAGCGATTTGATCGGTTGATTGATAAGTTCCCCGGGCTGTTTCAGGTATACCTGCACTACCTCATCCCCATCAAACATTCCATCATTAGTAACAGTAAGTTTGAGTACAATCGTATCTTTTTCTGAAAGCGACTCCTTAGCAAGTTCCAGCTTTTTGTACGAAAAAGAGGTATAACTCAGGCCATAACCAAAAGCGTACAAAGGTTTGCCATCGAAATACCTGTATGTGCGCCCCTTCATCGCGTAATCATCAAATGCAGGAAGATCGTTCACTGATTGATAAAAGGTTAGCGGAAGTCGGCCGGCCGGGTTAAATTTGCCCCAAATAACTTCAGCCACGGCATTTCCACCTTCTTCGCCCGGATACCATGCTTCAACAACAGCATTGGCATGCTCCTGCGCCCAGTTTACCGCCAGCGCGCTGCCATTGGTCAGCACTACAACAATGGGTTTCCCCAAAGTTTTTAAAGCTGCCAGCAACTCCAATTGACTGGCCGGAAGATCGAGGCTGGTCCGGTCGCCCGAAGAAAAACCCGGAACCTTAACATCCATTTCCTCGCCTTCGAGGTTGGGCGAGATGCCGGCAGAAAAAACGATTACATCTGATTTTCGTGCTATGCTTAATACTGCTTTGAACAAGGAATCCTCGCCGAGCGGAACCATTGTTACGTGCTTTGCCAGTATTTCTGGCCGTTCAACACCCTGGCTGTATAATAATCTGCTTCCTTTGGGAGCGTTCCGGCGTAAGCCTTCGAGCAGTGTTACCGGTTGCGATGGTATCCCATTGTAATTGCCGAGTAATACTGAAGTGTCATTTGCATATGGGCCAACAACAGCTATGGTTTTTATTTTTTTTGAAAGCGGTAGTATGTTATTCTGGTTCTTAAGCAAAACTATACTCTGCAACGCGACTTCCCTGGCGAGTTTACGATTCGAATCGGTATTGTTTTGATCGGGAGTAATAGAAGCATATTTAACCCTCGCCGGGGGATCGAACATACCCAGCCGGAAACGGGCTTCGAACAAACGCTTAACCGAGATATCAATTTCGTTTTCCGAAATATATCCTGATTTGACTGCCGCCAGTAAGGTTCCGTATTCGGGGCCGCATGACAAATCGGTGCCAGCTTTTACGGCCAGCGAAGCCGCTTTCTCAGGTGTATTAACAAATTTGTGAGAATTATAAAAATCGGAAACAGCCCAGCAATCAGAAACAACATAACCTTTGAAGCCCCATTTCTCCCTCAATATTTTCTCCATAAGGAAATCGCTGGCGCATGCAGGCGTGCCATAAACACGGTTATAGGCACCCATAACTGAATACACCCCGGCCTCTTTCACCAGGGCTTCAAAAGCCGGGAGATAGGTCTCGAAAAGATCAGTTTCCGAAGGCCAGGCATCAAACTTATGCCTATCGGGTTCAGGGCCGCTATGCACTGCAAAATGCTTTGCTGTGGCCACTACTTTAAAATAATTCGGATCATTACCCTGTAAACCATTTACAAAGGCAATACCAATCCGGCTGGTCAGAAAAGGGTCTTCCCCATAAGTCTCCTGGCCGCGCCCCCATCGCGGATCCCTGAAAATATTGATATTGGGCGACCAGAAAGTTAATCCCTGGTATATATCATGCTGGTTTTTGGCGATGGCTTCATAATACTTGGCCCGGGCCTCGGTTGAGATAACATCAGCTTCTTTCTGTATGAGGGTCGGGTTAAAAGTCGCGGCCATGCCGATAGCCTGCGGAAAAACAGTGGCAATGCCATTGCGGGCAACACCATGCAGGCATTCGTTCCACCAGTTATACCCGGCAATACCCAACCTTTCGACCGCAGGAGCCGTATGTTGCATCTGCTGTATTTTTTCTTCGAGTGTAAGCCGCGAAACCAGGTCATTTACCCTTGTACTGACTGGTAAATCAGGATTCAGGAAAGGATAGTTGAGAATTACCCCGCTTTGCTGTCCATAGCCTTTGAAAAGTGTTGAACAAACTACAAGAGTTATCAGCACAAAGTACCTCAGTTTTAACCCAGGTTTTAACATACGATTGTTAGATTTAAAAGTTTTGAATTATAAATTGAACTTTTCGACGTAAAAGGATTGAGTTGTGATAAAATCCTTCCGTCAGTACAAATTTAATATATTTGCTGTTCAGAAAAAGCATAAACAATTTACCTGATAAACCTATAAGCCTACCTGACATGAAAACTTCAAAACAGCATTTTGGTTTCCTGCCCGACCACCGGGAAGTATTTTTATTTACCCTTGAAAATGAAAATGGGATGAAAGTAAAAATCATCAATT
>CAYNVK010000547.1:0-2614 GCA_964400395.1 uncultured Lentimicrobiaceae bacterium
ATATTATACAATGAGTCGCGCTCAGCCGGCACCCTGCCTGCTTTTGTGATCAGCAGACGGATTTCATCCGAACTCAGGGAGGGATTCTGATCGCCGGCACCAGCCAGTGAGTATATTTTGGTAGAATCATTGATGGTACCATCAAGGTCATCAACCCCGAATGCAAGGGATAATGCAGCCATCTCCTTACCAATCATAGGCCAGTATGCTTTCAGGTGGGGAATATTATCGAGGTATATCCGCGAAACGGCATAATTCCGAAGATCCTCAATCAGCGAAACTTCTTCGATGTACGACATTTCGTTATTCTTATTTTTAAATTTCAGCGGGATATAGGCATTAAAACCACCTGTGCGGTCCTGCAACTGCCTGAGTAATTCCATATGCTGTATCCGGTGTTCGAACGTTTCGATGTGCCCATACAAGATGGTAGCATTGGTAGGGATGCCTAATTTGTGGGCTGCTTCGTGTACCTGAAGCCAGGCTTCGGTAGTTGATTTCTTACCACATATTTGTTCCCTTACCTTGTCATCAAAAATCTCGGCACCACCACCCGGCAGCGAATTCAATCCGGCATCTTTCAGCACCTGGAGTCCCTGTTCAAAACTCAGGCCCGTTTTTTTGGCCATGTATTCAATTTCGATGGCCGTGTAAGCTTTTATATGCAATGTTGGCCTTGCCTCGTGCACCCGTTTCACCAGGTCGGCGTAATAATAAATATCACGCCCGGGATGCACCGCACCTACAATATGTACTTCGGTAATTTCGTCACCCAGGTTTACAACTGTGCGCACCATTTCGTCGATAGTCAGCTCCCATGATTCCCGGCTCTGGTGATGCGAATAAGAACAGAATTTGCAATCGTAGACACAGATATTGGTAGGCTCAATATGCACATTGCGGTTGTAAAAAACATACTCGCCAACCGTACGTTTACGCACCTGGTCAGCCAGCATTGCCAGCAACGAAGTATCGGCATCAGTATATAAAGCTACACCTTCGGCGGGCGTAATGCGTGTTCCGTCCAGAATTTTCAGGGCGATATCTTTTACATGGCTATCAACAGCCGACATTTTAACAAGTTCTGAAATCATTGTATTTATACTTATGCGTAGGTTGGAATGCGAATTTAAATGTTAATGAACCACTACAACTTTATGGGTTTGTACCTGGTCGCCCTGGATTATTTTAACAATAAAAATATTGCCTGAACTGGGCAGGTTAATGGGATAAGTTGCCGATAAGGGTTCAGTATACTCGAAGCGCTGGGCCATTTTACCGAGAGCATCGTACACTTCGATTGTGATCGGGTTATTATTATTCATATTGGGGAGAACGTTTACCGAACCCGTGCTTGGATTGGGTGAAACCACAGCTTTCACATCAATAAACTTTTCCTTTACAATTGAATCGGAATTATATTCATTGCTAACCACCAGTTTCACGTTCATGGCACCATACCTTTCGAACAGAATGCCGCTGGGATTCTGTTCTGTTGATTCATAGGGTTTCCCACCCTGGAAATACCAGTGCCATTTGGTAGGTTTGCCCGACGACAGATCCTGAAAATCAATGGTACCACCAACCGGTGTAACAAAACTGCTTGCTGAAAAATCAGCTATAGCCAGGTTCTCGTTATACGATCCCGCCATTTTTAATATGCCGGTATTCCCCGGGTCGAGCCACGGCTTTAACTGCTCGCTGGCAGCGGTGCCATTCGAGGTCCATGAGTAAGCCACTTTTCCGAACATATCCTGTCCCGTGGGATTTGAACATGAACTGGGACCACCTGTAAGCGTTCCGATTACCAGGCCTTCATCGTCGAACAAAGGTGATCCTGATGATCCGCCTTCGGTAACGCCCCAGCCGTTGGTTGTTTGTACCCATTTAACCTGCCAGTGTGTACCCGGTGTCGAACCCCAGGTTGCGGAAACCAGCGGAGATGAATACGTTGATACCTTTTTGTAATCGCCATCCGGATGATGAATACAAACCCCGAAGGTTGAATTATTATTTCCGGCATCCCAACCGCAATAAAAGGCATTATACTTTGCAGGTATACTTTTGAGCGACCTGAGGAGCAGAAAATCGGAACCTACATCCGGGAGATTGGCCGAAGTGGCAAGTTTTTCAACACCAACCAGGCTAAGTTGTGCGGGTACACCGGTATTGGAGCAACCAGGCCTTTCGTAATTAAAATATATGATCCAGTGCGCATAATCATCGGCAGTTGCATACTTCCCGTTGCCTTCGCTGCAATGGCCGGCGGTAAGGATAAGCCCGCTAGAATCCTGCAAGGTATTGTTTACTACAACCCCGCTACACCAAAATTGAGAAACCTTAGGTGGTGACTTGGTAGTATCTGTAACTGAAGTTAAAAATTTAACAACCCCTTGTTTCTGTTGTTGCCAGTTTTGACCTTCTTCGCAATTAATATTTACTTCACAGCTTCCGCTGGATGCTGATTTGGTTTCTGGCGATTCGATATCGTGAAAACTCCGGTACATGTAAACAATTCCCGAAATATCAATAACAGGGATTCCTTTTACGTTAGCCGGTTCGTAATACTCAATGATGAGCTGATCGCCAGCCAGCGGCCTAGTTGAAAATACCG
>CAYNVK010000548.1:0-2610 GCA_964400395.1 uncultured Lentimicrobiaceae bacterium
TACACCTAAATTTCAATTACTTACAAACTACACAAAACTCTATTTAAACAAGTGTAAAATTATTTTACTTGGGTGTAAATTTTTTAATTTATAATCACCTTCCATATATCGCTGTATTTCAATATTTTACATTTATTTTTAACTGATTACTCGTTTAATCTCTGATTATCTGCGAAATATTTTTCCTCATTTTCTTGTTTTAACCTGGTACATGTAATAAATTAGTCCATGTTTAATCACGAACAGTAAAAATATTTTACACCATGAAAAGGATCATCATAGTTTCAGCCCTGGCAATTCTGGTAATGGTAAACATAAATGTATTTTCGCAGACATCGGTTACCGGCCATATGTTTGCAGAGGTGGTTGAGCCGTTGAGTGCCAGTACTCAATCACAAACTTCGTTTACCGTTTATCGGAACCAGGCCCAAACCATGGACCTTGGACAGATCAATGTGAAGAGTGCATCTTCAGCCTCGTGTTCACTTATTTTGGGAAAAGCGAATCTCACCGGTAATGATCTGCAAAAAATTTCGCTCGAAACTATGGCAACCAGCAACCTGGGAACTGACAGCAATGCCATTAATGGCACCCAATCCATAAGCCTGCAATGTGAAGCCAATCAAAACTTAGTAGATCAGGGTGCAGCATCTTATAAAGGAGATATAAATATTGTACTGGCTTACAATTAGTCCAACGCCCAAAACTAATTTCATCGTACCCTTACCAATTTTATATAATTAACTGTTTTCGAGACAAATCACTTCTAAAAATTCCAGCAGGCGCAACTCTTCATACTTTCCATTTCTTTCCTGCTACCCATACTCACAGAACTACACAAGATTGCGCCTGCTTACTTTCTCTTCCCTACCATTCTTTCCCGGTTGATGTTACCATTATATGGCAAAAATCATATTGCCTTATAAAACAGCGTGAACATGATTTATTATAACCAGGAATAGAGGCATGCAGAGCAGCTTCTGACAAACTGGTTTATACCTTATTACATTAGAATGAATATCTAAGATTGAGATAACATCTGTCGCAATTTGAAACAAAATTCCCACCCTCCAACCTTCCAGAATAATCTGAATTTTTCAAAAATCAGCTCATTGAATAATCACAATACACTGTATATTAAATATTTAAATAATAATATTTTAAAATATTAACTTCATGTGGCACGATGTAAAAATTTCGTGGCACGGTTTATGAAATATTAATTACATCGCTCAAGACGATGTAAATCCAACTAAAAAAAACTCATAAAAAACTCAAAACAATGAAAAAATTATCCGTTCTCTTCTCACTGGTTGCTATCCTTACCATTGCTTCATTTACTGCTAAAGCCCAGGTTTCGGCAACCGCTACTTCTTCGGCTAACATCATCGGCCCCATCTCAATCGTTAAAACTGTTGACTTAGTATTTGGTAATGTTGCTGTTAGCCCTGTTTTAGGCGGTACTGTTGTTCTGGATCCTGCTGGCACACGTGCCCAGACCGGCGGAGTTACTCTTCCTGTTATTACCGGTTCACCTACAGCTGCTAAATTCACAGTTTCTGGTCAGGCTGGCACTACCTATGCTATTACTTTACCTGCTTCGGTGGTTCTTACTAACGGCACTAACAATATGACCGTTGATAATTTTACAAGCACTCCTACTGCTACCGGCTCACTGGCCAGCGGAAGCGAAGATATATTTGTTGGTGGCACACTGCATGTTGCTGCCGCACAGGTTTCGGGTCTCTATACCAACGCTGCTGATTTAGTAGTTACGGTTAACTATAACTAAGATTCCGACAATCCAGAAAAAGGGTGTGACAGGTTTCCTTCCACCCTTTTTTTTCAAGCTTTTGTTATTGCCTTGTTTTCTGCCATTTGATTTTACATTCAAGTTCTGTTAATCATGCTCAGGTTTATACTCCCATTGCTCGTTGTTTTTTCTTTCTGTACCAAGGCCTATAGCCAGGCCAGCGTTACAGCGCAAGCTTTTGCCGAGGTTATTTCTGCCTTAACAGCAACTGAAACTTCGCAGCTTAATTTCGGACGGTTCTCGCCCGAGGTACAAGGCGGACAGGTTATTGTTACCCCCGATGGAATTCGCTCTACAAATGGTTCGGTTATTCTCAGCGGCGGGGTGGCGAAATCAGGTATTTTCTACATAACCGGAGCTCCCGATGCCATGTTCTCCATTCAATTGCCCACAGGTCCGGCTGTGCTTACCCATCAAAATTCCAACAAAACCATGGTGGTCAGCAACTGGGTTTCGTACCCGCAGGCCGGTACCGGAACAGGTATACTTACCAACGGACAACAGTTTGTTTACCTGGGTGCCACTTTAAATGTAGGTTCATTGATCGATAACCCTGCCGGATTATACTCTGGCGCTTTTACACTTACATTTGCTTATAATTAAAGCAAATTAAAACCAAGACATTTATGTTGCTTTGGATTTCGGATGCTGAACCTGGATGAGAAAGCAATATGCAAAATCACAAATTCAATAAAGATACGAATTGAGTGTTGGACTTATTCGTTGTATTTGAGTCACAAGGACCACCAGGGTTATACGCCCGGTGGTTTTGTGTTTTCAGGCTACACTGAAATGCG
>CAYNVK010000549.1:0-2608 GCA_964400395.1 uncultured Lentimicrobiaceae bacterium
CTTAAGGGCTTTTAACCTGAAGTACTCACATATGAATACTATTACCGGTATTTCTTCGCGCAAGGTTTTTGCACCGGGTGAACCCTTGAGCGCAACTGCCCGCAAATTCAGGGATGCCGACCGTTATTACGATTCGTACAACACCGCCCTGTTTGTAGCCCATAACGGAATGCTTCAGAAATATCACAAATCGAAGCTTACGCCTGGTGTCGAAAATATGCCGTACCTCAATGTTTTCCCGTTCCTGAAAAAGTTTGCAATCGACCTGGGCGGAACCACCGGCAGCCTGGGTGTAAATCCCGATCAAACCCCGTTTGTAATCCGCAACGGGCTTAAAGTGGCACCCTGCATTTGCTACGAGTCGGTGTATGGCGAGTTTATGAACCGCTTTATACAAAACGGAGCTAACGTAATATTTGTAATAACCAACGACGGCTGGTGGGGCAACACTGCCGGGCACCGTCAGCACCTGTTGTTTTCATCCATTCGGGCCATCGAAACCCGCCGTAGTATTGCCCGTTCGGCAAATACCGGAATTTCGTGTTTTGTAAACCAGCGTGGCGATATTTCGCAGCGCACGGCTTATTGGGTTCCTGCTGCCATTCGGCAAAAGATTAATGCCAACGATAAAATTACTTTTTATGTAAAGCACGGAGATTATATTGGCAGGTTTTTTATAGTGGTGGCCGGACTTTTTGCGGCATTTACACTCTATCTTTCATTGCGCAAACGCAAATCTGCTATTTAATCAAAAGAGTTTTCATTTTATAAGGACTTCCCGAATTTTAAGTGCTAATACTTGCCTGGCGTTTTGGAATTTTACCATGGCAATAATTGCGGAATTCAGGCTCTAGCTATTATAGTTATTGATTAACTCTATTCATTTTATAGTTGCCGGCATTCACAGTGGTTTAATAGATTGTACACTGGATATTTTAACAAGGCAAAGTCCGCGCCACAGATTCTTTAGCTTTCTTATATATTCAAACTGCCCGTTTACCGGGTAAAATCCGGCATTCATCGGTTTTAGGTTGCATGCTGCTGTTAATAATTTGAATTTTGCAGAACAAAAATGGAGATGTTTCGTTTATAAACAATTTACTTGTCGGAAACAATTTACGATTAAAACGTTTCCAGTTCTAAAAATTGTTTATTTTTGCACCCCAAAAAATAAGATAATGGACGAAAAAGTTGATCGAATACTTTCAGAGAGCCTGCGTTTGTTCAAGAAAAACGGAATCCGCAGTGTATCGATGGATGATGTGTCGAAGGAGCTGGGTATGTCGAAAAAAACCATCTACCAGTATTTTGCCAATAAAACTGAACTGGTTGAAAAGGTGTTGAGCTTTATGCACGACAAAGAACGTATCCCCTGTATTGGCGAAGACACAAAAAACATGAACGCGATTGATATTCTTCTGGCTGTGAGCCGCAGTGTGAGCGAACAGATGAAGGATATGAACCCGATTAATGCCTTCGAATTGCAAAAATATTACCCCGCCATTTACCGTGAATTTGTGAGCCGCAAACGCGACCATGTTTTTGAGCAGGTAAAACAGAATTTCATCCAGGGAATTTCGGAGGGGATTTACCGCACCGACCTGGATGTTGAACTGGTAGCACGGCTTTATATACAGAAACTGGTAGATGTGCACGATCCGGATTTCCTGGCTTCGGTAAATTTTGGATTCGAAAAAGTATTCCAGGTGATGTTCGATAACCATATCCGTGGAATTGCCAATGCCGAAGGACTGGCATATTACGAAAAACAAATAAAACTGACTAATAACAATATCTGATCTATGAAAATACCAATCACTACCTCTTTAGCCGGCTTGCTGCTTATTATTACAACACTGAAGCCGGTGCAGGCGCAGGATAACAAGCCGGTAATTAAATCAATGAGCCTGAAAGAAGCTCAGGAATATGCAGTTAAAAACAATGCCAATTCCCGAAACTCAGCCATTGACATGGAACTGGCTAAAAAGAAAATATGGGAAACCACGGCAATAGGATTGCCTCAAATTAATGCACAAGGCAATTACACTCATCTATTTACAGTGCCTGTGATGTCTTTTCCCAACACAGTAATCTCTGAGCAATATGTACCAATGGATTATAATACAGGATTAGGAACAACCAGCTCTGTTACTCTTAACAGTGGTGAAAAAATTAATCTTAATAACGTTGCTGGTACTCCAATTCAGCTAGGCTTACCAAACAATACCACGTTTGATATTACAGTATCGCAGTTAATATTCAGTGGCGAGTACATTGTGGGGTTACAGGCTACCAAGGTTTTCTATGAAATGACAGATCAAAGCAGGCAGAAAACCGAAATTGATCTCAAAGAATCTGTGGCCAATACCTATGCCATGGCGCTTTCGTTCGAGCAAACCCGCAACATCCTCGAGCAAACCCTTGTAAATACTAAAAAAACGCTGTCGGATATGCAGCAGATGTATAAACAGGGTCTGATTGAAAATACCGATGTGGATCAGATCGAACTTATTACGCTGAACCTTGCAAACGGGCTCAGTTCGATGAACCGCCAGCTTGATGCAACTTACGATTTACTTAAATTTCAGCTGGGAATGCCATTCAGTGA
>CAYNVK010000550.1:0-2605 GCA_964400395.1 uncultured Lentimicrobiaceae bacterium
ACAATTTTCTCGATACCGATAAAGCCTCCGTCCCGGTATGGGGATTCATCGCGGCGATCGTGGCGCTTGACCTGTACGCTAAGGAAAAATCCATAAAAGGTTTCGAAAAAGAAGAATCAGAATAATTTCAGGGTTTCAGAGTTTCAGAGTTTCAGAGTTTCAGAGTTTCAGGGTTTCAGGGTTTCAGGGTTTCAGGGTTACAGGGTTACAGGGTTACGGGGTTTCAGGGATTAAGGGTTCTAATGTTTAAATGTTCTAAGGTTCTAAGGTTCAAATGTTCAATGGTTCAATTTTCAAATTTTCAAATTATCAAATTGTTTCATTTCACCGTCATTCCGAGTTATCATTGCGAGTTGACATTGTGTGGGAAACGAAGCAAAGCGAAAGAACACGCATCACCAATCACTACTTCATTACTTCTCTTTCTTCGTAAGTAGTATATAAATGCGTCAGGCTGATGTCGCTGCCTGGTTGTTTCAGAAATGCCCGGTATACATCCTGCAGCGATGCATTCTGATGTGCAAAACGGTTCGACTCCTTTTCATCGAGTTCGTATATGGACTTGGCCCTGGCTTTTACATGATCATTTTCGGGATGTATAGGCTGACCACCACCGCCAACACAGCCTCCCTCGCATGCCATAACTTCAACATAGTGAATATCTGTGCGGCCTTTTTTAATCTCAGCAACCAGGGGTTCGATGTTTCCTATGCCGTTCACCACTGCAAAACCCAACTTGTATTCCCCGATTTTTACAAAGTATTCCTTTCGGCCTTTTGTTGTCCGAAGTTCCTGAATTTTCAGATGACTGGTTTCTTTCCCTGTGATAACAAAATGCAGGGTACGGATAAATGCTTCGGTAAGGCCACCGCTGACAGCAAGCATTTTACCCGCCGAACTCCTCGACTGGTAGGGCTGATCCGATAACTCAGGTTCAACCTGCTGAATATCGATGCCGTTTAGCCTGATCAAACGGGCAAGTTCGCGGGTTGTCAGCACCAGATCGACATCTGTAATGCCTTTATGCGTCATTTCTTCGCGTTGCGACTCGAATTTTTTGGCAATACAAGGCATAGCCGAAACCGAGTATATATCGTCAGCCTTAATCCCTGCTCCTGGCGCTAAATGATTCGAAATGAGTGCCCCAAGCATTTGCTGAGGCGATTTACAGGCTGAAATATTCGCAAGCAGGTCGGGGTGGGTTTGTTCGGCATACTTTATCCAGGCCGGGCAACAGCTCGAAAACATGGGTAGCGTAGCTCCTGACTTCAGCCGGTTATAAAATTCAGTGGCCTGTTCCGTAATCAGCAGGTCGGCACCAAAAGATGTATCGAATACAAAATCGAAACCCAGTTTTCGCAACGCTGCGTACATCACGCCTTCCAGGTCTTTACCCGGACGCAGTCCAAATTCTTCGGCTAGGGTTACCGATAGCGTTGGCGAACATTGAATCACAGTTTTTATAGTTGGATTATGCAAAGCATCCTGAAGCTTGGCGGGGTATTGTTTCTCGGACAAAGCGCCCGTGGGGCATACCATTACACATTGGCCGCAATTTATACAGCTCGAAAGATTCATCCCCTTGTTAAAGGCCGGGCCAACCTGCACCTTGTTACCTCTTCCGATAAAATCGAGTGCAGTTATTTTTTGAATTTCCTCACATACCCTGATGCAACGGCCGCATAAAATACACTTTGCCGGATCGCGCAGTAAGCTGGCACTCGAAGGATCTGTTTTATACTTGTTTTTTTTGCCGTAAAAACGACGTTCGCGTACATTCAGGTCTTCGGCAAACTTCTGCAACTCACAATTCCCGTTGCGTTCGCAATAAAGGCAATCATCAGGATGGTTGCTGAGCAGTAACTCGGTGTTGGTTTTCCGGGCTTTCACTACGCGGGGCGAATGGGTTCGCACACGCATCCATTCTTCAACCGGATGCGAGCATGCCGGGATTAACCCCTGCCGGCCTTCAACTTCGACCACACACATGCGGCATGCGCCTGATGGCAGCAAATCCTTAATGTGGCAGAGCGTAGGGACTTTAATTCCGTTCCGCTCCAGGGCCATCAGCAAGGTATCGCCATGCCTGGCTTTAATTGTTTTCCCGTTGACTTCTATATCGAACAACATATTCTTTTCTTTTACTGAACAGCATTACAAGTGATAAAATGTAAGGCGAACGCTTTAAATCCTGTTGCGGGTAACAGGTAATTTCTATTTTAATTTCACCGCTACAAATTTGCACACATCGAAACAGATACCACAACCAATGCATTTCTCTTCGATGATGAAATGAGGCTGCCGTGGCTGGCCGACAATGGCATTGGACGGACATTTACGCAAACAGGCCACGCAACCAATACAATGATCAACATCAATGTAAAATAGCCTCAGCTCCTTACAAACGCCTGCCCGGCATTTGCGGTCGAAAACATGTTCTTCAAATTCTTCCCTGAACCATTTCATGGCACTGAGTAAAGGATTGGGCGCTGTTTGCCCCAGCCCGCATAAGGATGTATCCCTGATTACCTTTGATAAATCAGCAAGCTGAATAATGCCTTTAAAACGCTCGAGAACTTCGTATCCCGATTCACCGGTAGGTCTG
>CAYNVK010000551.1:0-2599 GCA_964400395.1 uncultured Lentimicrobiaceae bacterium
TAAGCCGCATACCCAACATCAGGATTTATGAGGTTGGCATTTCGTATTATGGCCGAACCTATGCCGAAGGTAAGAAAATAAGCATGAAAGATGGATTCAGGGCACTATATTGTATACTTAAATACAATATATTCAGCAGGTAAAGATAATACAGGCTTTTCATGTAGCCTGGAATAACTTCAATCTAAATTGGATTAATTGTAAATTCAGATTTGCTTACACCTGTTTAAAGTCATTCGGAATGAAATTGTCAAATAAAAATATTGCTGGTGTTGTTCTTGCTTTAATAGGTATTTCACTCCTTGTCATAAGGAGTCTGTCAACAGGCGCGGATGGCGAAACCGATTCATTTACGCATTACCAGATTGCAAAGGCTGCGTTCAAATATCCCCACTTTTTTTTAGACCACTGGGGTAAGCCTCTATTTACCATACTTTCATCTCCGTTTGCTCAATTTGGTTATTCCGGCGCAGTTACATTCAACCTTTTATGTGGCCTGCTAAGTGCCTGGTTCGCTTACCTGATTGCCAAACGTATGGAATACCATCATGCCTGGGTTGCCATAATTTTTACGATTTTTACCCCCGTTTACATTTATATAATGTACACAAGTCTGACAGAAATTCTGTTCAGCCTGGTACTAGTTGCTGCGTTTTATCTTTTTATAAGCAAAAGGTTCATCTGGTCAGCAATTGTAATTTCATTCATACCTTTTGCGCGAACCGAAGGAATGATGTTTATCCTTCTTTTCATTCCCGCATTGGTTTTACAGAAGCAATATAAATCACTCCCATTCTTATTTACAGGATTTATAATTTTCAGTATTGCAGGGTGGCCGGTATACCACGATCTGCTTTGGTTTTTTACAAAAATGCCATACAGCAATAGCGGATCCGAATTATATGGCAGCGGATCATTCTGGTATTATTTCAGTAACATGGATTTAATTATAGGTTATCCACTCATAATAGTTACCATTACCGGACTTATTTTTTTACTTGCAAATCTGAAAAACGGATTAAAAAACCTGCATGATGTCAGATTTATTACAATGTTTATCCTGGTAATTCCTTCATTCTTTGGATTTATCCTTGCGCAAAGCTTTTTGTGGTGGCAAGGCATGATGGGAGTACTGGCTTCGACCCGATTTATTGCATGTGTGTTACCGCTTAGCGCCATCATTGCTGCTGCAGGTTTTGAATGGATTTTGGAAAAGGCAAAATTCAGCCGGATAGTGTACTTATCAATGGGAGTATTTATTTTATCACTTGTTATTTATGAGCCATTTACATTCGGCAAAGTGCCAATGAAAACCAGCCTCAACTTTGCAGTAATGGAAAAACTTACAGCCTGGTTGAAATCAACTCCATACGCTGACCGGAGGGCCTTTTATTCGGATCCTATGTTTCCTTTTTATATGGATATTGATCCATACGATGTAAACAGGTGCTTCAGGATATACAATTATGAAAATACCAACCCAGCTTCATTGCTTAAACCGGGCGAATTACTTATCTGGGATGCCCAGTTCACCAGTTTCGAAGGGCATTTACCATTCGATTCGCTCATGAAAAACAATGAGCTTAGGCTTTTAAACATCTTTACCCCAAGGGAGAGTTTCACTGTTATTGGCGGCGAAAAATATAAGCTCGCTATCTTTATGAAAGCACCCCGCGACACAACAAAAATGGTCTATAAGCAGTTTTATATAAATGATTTTGAAAGTGACCTGGCAGAAGATCAGAAACAACATGTTGCCACCGAAAAAAGTTTTAGTGGCAAGCAATCAATATTAATGACTCCCGATTACATTTACAGCCCCACTATAGAAAAGAAACTAACTAGCCTGCCCGGTGAAAGTAATATTTCGCTGAAGGCAAGCGTAAAGGTACTGGATCCTTCGCCGGAAATAAATGACGATATTAAGCTAGTGGTAGCTATTGATGATGATAAACACAATGTTTTCAAATACAATGTTTCTAAAAATTCAGAAACTAAATATAAGCCTGGTAGCTGGTTCGAACTTTCGTTCACGGATGTAGTCGATCGCAATACTCCGGTTAATGGTACTTATAAAATTTATGTATGGTACACCGGTAAAAACAAAATTTATATTGACGATCTGAAGCTGGAGTATATGCCGCTGGGGTACGAATAGTGGCTGATAGATAAAATCTAAATCAAAAATAGATGTTCCTTGTTCGATATTCAAAAGCAAATCTCTTAACTTAATAACATTGAGCGCACGCGAGCCCTGGACATAGCATTAATGCAAAAAGGAGACACTGTACCCAATGTCTCCTTAAATTTAAGAATTTCAGCTTTAGCCTATTATTTATACCGTTTCGATTTTAGCATCCCCATTTTATTAAACAGGTGCGTAAACGAAGTGCCTAACACCCCAAAGGCATACACCGTACTGCGCGACAGGTTAATGGATGAGGCTTCCTTAAAATATTTGGTGGGGCATGTAATTTCGCCCACCGGGAAACCCTTATAAATGATTTGCGAAATCATCTGGTTATCGAACACAAAATCGTCGCTATTGGCATGATAGTCAATGGCAGTAAGTACTTCCCTGGAAAAAGCACGATACCCG
>CAYNVK010000552.1:0-2598 GCA_964400395.1 uncultured Lentimicrobiaceae bacterium
GCACCTTAATTTTCGAATGAGGAGTATTAATTTTAGCTTTAAAAAGATGATGGGTCTCACCCGCGCTCAGCCAGGAATATTTCTTGTTTTTACCAGGCACATAAATTGATTTCGCCAGTGGGTCCTTGCCCCAGTATTGTTCCATCTGCCCCATAAAAACATCATTCTCAAACCATTTTACAGTCCACGACGGATCATAATTATACACATTTGCCACAATGCAACCGGGGTATAACGTATCTGAACCTGCCGAATAAAGCTTAAATTGTTCATCTTTGCCCAAATTAACCCCCTTAAAATACCAGGAAAGGCTATCGCCGTCAGCTATATAAACGGTATATCCTTTGGGCGTTCCGTCAGCACATATTTCACCCTGCCACCAGGCTGCACAAGCTGCTGCATGAGTGTGTTCAAATAAATTGGGCGCAAGCACAGTGTTCCATTGAGTATGGCTATGCCCGGCCAGTATATGAGTTTTGAAAGGAGATACTATTTTGTATAATGCAGCCCTGTTCATAACCGAGTTTGCTAATAAATATGCAGAGTTATGATCTTCATCTTTAGATTCACCATAAGCAGTAGGAATATGCAAAGATATAACAACAGTGCTCCCAGGTTTTACGCTCGCCAGGTCTTTTTCTAACCAGCTAAGTTGTCTTTCATCAACATATCCCATGTATCTGTATGAATCACCATAATAAAACACATCTTTAAGCATTACATAATGGATAAGGCCTTTGTTGAACGAATAATATGCAGGCCCAAATTCAGCTGAATAAGATCTGTCGGATAATTCATTCGAGCGCTCATTATAATCCATATCATGATTACCCATCAGTTGATAAAAAGGCAGCTTGGTTTGAGCAATAACCTCCCTATAATTATCGAAATATTGCAATTGGTCAAAAACCAGGTCGCCGCAACTTATGGCATGAACGGGCATCTGCAACGACAACCCGGCAACAGTTTGATTTATATCATTAAGTACCAGTTTCAACAAATCAAATTCCTCAATATCATGCACTTGAGGATCAGCCATTAATATAAATGCATGTTTTGTCTGTGATTGTTTGCATGCTGTAAGCCTGAAATTAATCTGCTGTACTTTTTTCGAGGTATCAATAGCACTGTAAAAAACAGGCACACCTTCCTGTATTGGCGACTCATATCCAGTAGGAAGAGAGTAATAAACAAATTTGCGTTCGGATGAAGAAGCTAATATATAACCGCCATTTTTATCGGTTTCAACAACCGAAACACCATCTGTTACCATAACCGAAGGTATGCCTTTGCCTTCACAGCTAACTTTACCACTTATCTGAATCGTCCGTGGATTTGTATTAGCTGAAAGAGTGAGTGCGAAACCCAATAATATAATAAGCAGTAAATTGTGCTTGTTTTTCATAATACCTTCAATTTTTGAAATTAATGATTTGATTTGATATTTTTCTTGACATCCCTGGTTAAATAGTTGCTGGCAAAGCCGCAATACTTCTGTATCTGAACTTCCTGCAAAGATATTCTATTAGTCTATCTTACTTATTGAAGCGAAAAAGTATTTTTAATGTTTAACAAACAGATCAATCTACATTTCATTATGCCTCTCTGCACACAGACTCTGCCGCATGGCTAAACGCGCTTCGTCACACTGAGCTTGTCGAATTGCTGTCGCGGTATTTGCAGAAAAAAGCAAATACAGCAAAGCCTGCTTCCTCTTACCTGGCATGTAACTTAATTCTAAACGCTTATAAAGATGGTAAGTCTTAAAAATAAAAAGCTTTAGAAATGTCCGTTATGCCCCATTTCAAATTTTCACATTCCCAAATTTTCAAATTCATAAATTCTCAAATAATTATTTCAGTTATCTTTGAATAAAAAACAAACAATCATGAAACAGAAACTACTCTTTTCATTCATCGGCGCTGTCGTTATTTTCGCCTGGCAGTTCCTGTCCTATGCCATGCCCAATTTTCACAAATCGGCAGCGGCTTATACTCCGGCCCAGGACAGCATTTTACAAATGTGTGTAAAACAAGGACTTCGTGAAGGCATGTACTTCCTGGGGCAGCCTGATCCTTCACTCAGCATGGCTCAACAGGAAGAAATAATGAAGAAACTGGACGGTAAGCCCTGGGCCGTAATCAATTATCACGAAACCAATACCATGAGCATGGCTATGAATATGACTAGAGGCTTCCTGGTGTGTTTCGTAATTTCATTCCTTTTATTCTGGCTGTTTCTCCAGCAAAAGGATCCCACTCTCACAAACAGGTTGCTTCTTTCGGTGGCCGTTGGAGTGATTGGGTTTTTCTTTGTTCCTTACACAAACTTCATCTGGTACAAAGCACCGGATATATTTGCCCATTTCGCTGATGCCCTCGTTCCCTGGGGAATACTCGGTTTCATAGGTCACAAAATGGCACCCGTACAGAAAAATTAGTTATAAATCATAGTAAAAATCACATTTATGGAAACCAAGGATATAGTGTTTAATACACTGAAAGAATCAGCAAAACCAATGAAATCGGCCGAAATTGCGGCCCAGGCCGGTATCGAGAAAGCAGCCGTGGATAAAGCAATACAGGCATTGAAAAAGGA
>CAYNVK010000553.1:0-2597 GCA_964400395.1 uncultured Lentimicrobiaceae bacterium
ATTAAAACAGCGATGATCCCGGGCATCTTAACCGCCTGGCTCCCTATTTTACCGATTTACAAAAGCATTGTGGATAAGATGTAATATATTTGCCTTTAAAGAGGACTATTCCTGGAATAAAAAACTCAAAAAAATCGGCAAATATGAAAAAAACGCTTCTACTGGCATTCCTTTTTGCTTTCCAGCTGAGCCTGGTGGCACAACAAAATTTCTTCCCGCCCAAAACACCTGTCCACGCGGTAACCGACACCATGCATGGTGTATTGATTACGGATGAATATCGCTGGCTCGAAAACAAAAACGATCCGGCTACCATTTCCTGGACCCGTGCCCAGCACGATTATGGCAATGCTTACCTGGAAGCCACCCAGAAAAAACATGCCGGGTTACGCGAAGGTATTGCAGCCTATATCGATCGTGATTATGAAAGCCCGCTCGAAAAACAAGGGAAACGCATTTTTCAGACCATAAAAAGAAAAGGAGAAAAACAGTCGAAACTGTACACCTTGCTCGATGGAAAAAAAATCATGATCTGGGATCCGGTTCAGCTCGATAGCACCGGTAATACCTCCACTTCGGGTGTTTCGTACACCTACGACGGCGAACGTGCAGCCATCAGCGTGCAGAAAAGCGGCGCCGAAATTACCACCACCTATATTATTGATACCCGCACCGGCAAAATTCTTCACCCTCCGCTCGAAAATACTTTTGGATTTCAATGGACCAGGGATCAGCAACATGCTTATATCACTATCAGGAGCAAGGATGACATAGCCAAACAGCTGCCGCTCAAAACTTACCATATTAAAATCGGCGACCCGCTTGAAAAAGCAACCCTGGCGGGAACCACCACAGATGCACAGAACAGTTTTTACATTTATGATAACCGGTACAGCGATGTCAGTTTCTCGGGCGAATCCGACTTTTATGCAAACAACTGCTATATGCGGAAAACGGGTTCATCAGAAAAAGGACAGCTGATTTACGAAAGCAAAAAATCAGCAGCGTATCCCGAAGCAATCGGCGAAAAGTTATATATTTTTACCAACGACAATGCCCCGAATTACCGTTTGCTGGTTGCCGATAAAAAAAATCCTGAATACAAAAACTGGAAACAGCTGATCCCCGAAGGAAAAACTGTGCTGCAAAGCTACGTGGTTACTAAGAAAAACATCATCATACAGGATAAACTCGATATCCAAAGCCGCCTTACACTTTATGATTTGAACGGGAAACGCATAAAACAGATTGAGCTGCCCGAAACCGGAAATGTAGGCAGCCTGAGTTATGACCGGGAAGAAGACTCGGTGTATATTTCGCTCAATACTTTTACTTCCGAAACCAAGATTTTTATCGCCTCGCCCTCCAACTTCAAATGGCGGTTGTACTACCAGCGCCAGTTGGGTGTTGATATGAGCAACATTACCGGCGAAATAAAATTTTACAATTCGAAGGATAACACACGGGTACCTGTTTTTGTGATCCATCGCAAGGACATAAAACTCGATGGTAATAATCCTGTGCTGCTTACTGCCTATGGCGGATTTAATGCCGGTATACAGCCCAATTACTATGGATTTTATTCCACTTTCCTGAATGCCGGCGGCATAGTGGTTGAAGCCGGAATACGCGGTGGCGACGAGTATGGCGAAAAATGGCACCAGGATGGCATGCTGGCTAACAAGCAAAACTGTTTCGACGATTTTAACAGTTGTGCCGAATGGCTGATCAGGGAAAAATATACCAATCCTTCCAAAATTGTAGCCGAAGGTGGCAGCAACGGCGGTTTGCTCATGGGCGCGGTAGCCACGCAACGCCCCGACCTTTACAAAGCCATAGTATGCATGGTTCCATTACTCGACATGCTGCGTTACGAAAAATTCCTGATTGCACGGTATTGGATACCTGAATATGGCAGCGCCGAAAACGAAGCTGATTTCCGATGGCTGTTGCAATATTCGCCCTATCAGAACATACGCAAAGGGGTGAATGTGCCTACCATGCTGGTAACCGCCGGCGAAAACGACAGCCGTGTTGACCCCATGAATGCCAAGAAATTTGTAGCCGCCCTGCAAAATAATCCCGGGCAGGTAAACCCTGTAATTCTGCACATGGATTACAACAGCGGACATGGCAGCGGGCAGGCTACATCGCAGCGCATTGACAACTGGGTTTATATCTTCGAGTTTATTATGAACCAGCTCGGCATGTAATAACCTTACATAATACGCTTGTGTTGCGACTTCACACCTTTAGTGATTTCGAAAATAAAAAAGGCTGATCATATCACACATCAAAATAAAAGTCCGGGAAAAACAGTTTACGCTGTTACTTCCCGGACTTTAAAATTTAACCTGGCACCCATCAACCGGGAGCAGGTTGAAGACTTTTATTTTGAATTAAAAGAGCTTACAGGAGGTGCTTTTTTATAAGCTTTCGTCTTGGCGTTCAATTGTTTGATAAAGAAAAAGTTTACCTGCTTGCCATCATCCGAAAGTAAGGTTGCCGACATACCGTCAACAATTTCGGAATGCAGAATAGCCGGGTTATTCGGATCACTGTATTTCGGGCTGAGTTTCATCCCCATTTTTTTAACC
>CAYNVK010000554.1:0-2593 GCA_964400395.1 uncultured Lentimicrobiaceae bacterium
CCGCCAGGTGCCACCTGGTGAGGAATATCTATTTTATGCTCCCGGCAAAGTTGATTCCAGAAGTTTACATAATCAGGATGAACGGAAATGATTAATGAAACAGCAGGGTCGAAGTGATAAAATGCTTCAAGCGAATACAGTATGATTGGCTTTCCCTTGAGCAGCATAAACTGCTTGGGAATATCCCCTTTCATCCGGCTACCGGTGCCCCCGGCAACTATAATGGCGTATTTTTTCATGATATGCTAACTATGTTCGATAGCCTTTAGAGCCATTGTTTTCATGCGTGTTTTGAACCCCAGTATCCACTTCCCGGCTTATGTCGTGCGGGGTTCCAAAGTCCTGACTTCCCTGCCTGCAGACGTAGTCTGACAGGCGACTTTCTACTTTCTACTTCCGACTCCGGACTTCCGACTCCGGTCTTCCGACTCAGGTCTTCCGACTCAGGTCTTCCGACTTCGGTCTTCCGACTTCGGACTTCGGTCTCAGGTCTTCCGACTCCAACCTTCCGACTCCGGTCTTCCGACTTCGGTCTTCCGACTCCGGTCTCCGGTCTTCCTACTTCACCAGCAACGCCAGCCCACCTTCAGAAGTTTCTTTATAAATATCGGGTAAATCGTGGCCGGTTTGGTTCATGGCCAGGCAGGTTTTGTCGAAACTAACTCTATGCTGTCCGTCGGACAAAACAGCGTAAGCGCTGGCATCCATGGCTCGGCCGGCACCAATGGCATTGCGTTCGATGCAGGGAATCTGAACCAGTCCAGCGACCGGATCGCAGGTTAATCCCAGGTGATGTTCCAACCCCATTTCGGCGGCATACTCAACCTGTGCAGGTGTGGCACCGAATAACTGGGCTGCAGCGCCGGCAGCCATGGCACAGGCAGTTCCTACTTCACCCTGGCATCCCACCTGTGCACCCGATATGGAGGCATTTTCTTTTACCAGGTTACCGATAAGCCCGGCAGTAGCCAGTGCCCGCAGCAATTTTATATCGGAAAAATCGTAGGTGTTTTGCGTATGGTACAACACTGCCGGAACCACGCCACACGAACCGCAGGTAGGGGCTGTAACAATGGTGCCCCCGCCGGCATTTTCTTCCGACACAGCCAGCGCGTAGGCAAATACCAGCGCACGCTTTTGTAAAGTCCCGGCCGAACTTTTGGCTTTAATATAATAGGAAGAAGCTTTTCGCGGCAAGTGCAAAATTCCGGGTAATACGCCTTCATGCTCAAGACCACGAACAATGGAATCTTTCATGGTTTTCCATACTTCGGCCAGAAACTCCCAGATATCTTCACCCTCATGTATTTCGACATACTCCCACAGTGTTCGGCCGTTTTGCTGGCACCATTTCAGGATGTCAGTCATTTTGGTATGAGGATATACGGTCACCTTCTGAAGCTTGAGTTCCTCATCTTCAATATCACCTCCTCCAACGCTGAAAACGGTCCATTCATCCAGCAGATTCCCTTTGTCGTCGAGTGCTTCGAATTTCATCCCGTTGGGATGTTGTGGAAGTACAGTATCTTTTTCCCAGATTATTTTAACTTTATCTTCAGGAAACGATTCACGCAGTACCTTGTCGGTAAGATGTCCTTTTCCGGTGGCTGCAAGACTGCCATACAGGGTGATGCGGATAACCGTTGCCGGTTCGTTTTTAGCCCTGAATTTTTCAGCAGCTATGCGTGGCCCCATGGTATGGCTGCTCGATGGGCCGAGACCGGTTTTATATATTTTGCGTATGGATTCCATTTATCGTTAGGGTTACTTTAACATTATTGATTTCATGTTCTGTGTTTTTCATTTTTAGAATTAATGTAAAATCAAAAACACAGAATTAAGAATGAAAAAAGAGCCGGAAAGCCAACACTTTAACATTATTAATTTTGCGTTCAATGTTTTTCATTTTTTAATCTGAATGTAAAATCAAAAACACAGAATGAAGAATGAAGAAGAGCCGAAATGCCATCACTTCATCTTTATTAATTTTGCGTTCAATGTTTTTCATTTCTTAAATTGAATGTAAAATCAAAAACACAGAATCAAGAATGAAGAAGAGCCGGAATGCCATCACTTTACCATTATTAATTTTGCGTTCAATGTTTTTCATTTCTTGAATTTTGATTAGCGGTGTCAATACTCTTCAGAAATATTGCTATGAGTTCCTTACACTCAGATATACATTGCTCAACCTCGGCATTTTCTGAAATTAAAGGTTTTCTCATTATTATTTGAAGCGCTATATGCGACTCTTTCAATTCTTTAAGGCATATTTTCATCTTATGAATGAAATCATTTCTTGATTCTGCTACCTGAGCTTCGCCATAATTTAGTGCCGGAGAAGTGCCCGATCGGAGCAACTGGCCTGCAAAATGACTTCCAATCTTTGTGTCAGGTAACTTTTCAACAAGGTTTAAAATCAAAAGAGAGAACTGTATAAGCCGTTCCTCCAGATCGTAATGTTTTGTTTTATTCTCCATGGCAACGAAATTAATAGAGGCAATTCTTTATTTTGAGTTACCAAGCACTTCATATTTTAGTACTGCAAAGGTCAAAAAAAAATCCCCTCTGCCGAAGGGATTTTCAAATTAAT
>CAYNVK010000555.1:0-2589 GCA_964400395.1 uncultured Lentimicrobiaceae bacterium
GGTCCTAATATTCAACCCTGGATGAAATTCACTGCCGGAGGTTTTACTCTTGGTGCCTGGGGTTCAACCAGTTTTCATTTCGACACTGATGTTGCCGAAATGGATCTTTATACATCTTACACTTTTGGATTTGGATTAACTTTAGGTTTAACAGATTATTACTACCAGAGCACACCCTATTTCCAATTCCAGGGAGATACCTCAAGCCATGCTTTCGAAATCAATGCAGCTTATACTATCAAAAATTTTTCAATTGCTGCCAATTACATTATTAATGATGCTTCATTAGGAGGGCCTGCCAATAAACCCGGCGGTGGCGATATGTATTTCGAGGCAAACTACGCTTTTAAGAACTTTGGTGTGTTTGTGGGAGCCGGCAATGGGTGGCACACTACCTATAAGGATAATGGCGACGACGTATTTGCAGTATGTAATATTGGTTTAAAGGCTGCTAAAGAGGTGAAAATCACAGATAAATTTTCATTACCCATTACAGGAGCCTTGTCTGTTAATCCGGATAAAGAGCAACTAAATCTGGTTATTGGAGTCAGCTTTTAACCTTTATAACACTGATTGCTAAACAGGAATTCATACTTAAAACTTAAATACTATGAAAAAAATTGAAGCCATAATCAGAGCATCGAAATTCGATGAGGTAAAGGAAGCACTTCACGAAATAGGAATCACTTTCTTTTCTTACTATGATGTAGTTGGTGTAGGAAATGAAATAAAAAAGGCGGACCATTCATACAGGGGAACTGTTTATGATTCAGCATACATTCCACGCAGAGCCTTATCAATTGTGGTTCGTGATATTAACCTTCGAAAAACAGTTGATTGTCTTTTAGCATCAGCATATACAGGTGAAACCGGAGATGGAAGGATTTTTGTCATGCCGGTAGAAGAAGCATGGAAAATACGCACTAAGGTTAACGGCGATGATTCATTGAAGGGCGAAGCCGAGAAATAGGGAATGGAGTACTCACTTTTAAAAAAGAAACTATGAGAAAGATACATATACTACTCATTAGCCTGATATTAGCCTTTTCGTTTTCAGTTTTGAACAGCGATGTCGCTTACGCAGGTACAAGCCCGGATCCTTCAGGTGCTGCAACCGGGAACGCATCTGATGTTGCCGCTGCAACAGCAGGCGAACCAACCCTATCGGAAGTAGCTGAACAAGCTGGCCACAATAAAATTGCTATTAACATGATCTGGGTTTTGATCGCCGGATTTTTAGTAATGTTCATGCAAGCTGGTTTTGCCATGGTTGAGGGCGGTTTAACCCGGGCCAAAAATATTTCGCATACCATGGCTATGAACTTCCTGATTTATCCGCTTGGGATGATAGGCTTTTTTATCTGCGGTTTTGCCTTTATGTTCGGAGGTGTCGGGCCTTTGGCTACACTCGGAGGTTTCACCGGGCTTGACCAGGAATTTACCATTAACCTGTTCGGGCACACTTTTGGACTGTTCGGAACAAAAGGATTTTTCCTTTCAGGAACCTATGATGTAGCTGTTTTTAGTTTGTTCCTTTTCCAGATGGTATTTATGGATACCACCGCTACCATTCCAACCGGTTCAATGGCTGAGAGATGGAAATACTCTTCATTTTTTATTTACGGACTGGCCGTTGGTACAATCATTTATCCAATCTATGGAAACTGGGTATGGGGCGGCGGTTGGCTTTCACAACTGGGAAATAATTTTGGTTTAGGTAATGGACAAGTCGACTTTGCGGGTTCTTCTGTCGTTCACTTAACAGGAGGTGTGTTAGCTTTAGTGGGTGCTAAAATGTTAGGACCACGTATTGGTAAATTTAACAGGGATGGATCAGCGAATGCAATCCCGGGACACAATATTCCTATGGCAGTAATCGGAACATTTATTCTTGCTTTCGGATGGTTTGGATTTAATGCAGGTTCAACCCTTGCGGGCGGAGACTTACGAATAGCTGTTGTTGCAGTAAATACAATGATTGCTTCGGCTACAGGTGCACTGGCAACCGCACTTTATATGTGGTTGTTCAGGACCAAAAAACCTGACCCCAGTATGATGCTGAACGGTATGCTTGCCGGTTTGGTTGCCATCACAGCTCCCTGTGCTTTTGTAACTGTTCAGAGTGCAGCACTTATTGGTTTAATATCAGGCGTATTAGTAGTTGAGGCTGTTTTCTTTATTGAAAGAAAGTTAAAAATTGACGATCCTGTTGGTGCTATTGCAGTTCACGGAGTTAATGGCGCCTGGGGTATTATCGCCCTTGGTTTATTTGCTGACGGAACTTACGGAGGTGGATTGAACGGTGTTGCAAGCAATGTAACAGGTCTTTTTTACGGAAACCCTGGTCAGTTATGGGCCCAGTTGATTGGTATTGCAGCCAATATTTTATATGTGGGTGCAATCGGATGGATAGTATTCAAACTTATTGATATGGTTGTAGGCAACCGTGTACCAGCCAAAGCTGAAATGGAAGGTCTTGATATTCCTGAAATGGGAGTTGAAGGATACTCTGGTATTAAATTAGATAAGGGATCTGAAACACCCCTTTCAAGATAAACAACAACCAACCAAAACCAGGTTTTATTAACC
>CAYNVK010000556.1:0-2583 GCA_964400395.1 uncultured Lentimicrobiaceae bacterium
CATGTTATTTATAGTGAATTGTGAGTCAGAAAACCTGATGATCACAAAACCTACACCAATGAACTTCCCGTTCAACAAAGGATTGTTCCGGCTTCAATCAAAAGAAACACCTTCGCGGGTAGCGTATGACGAAGAATGGTTACTGGATAAGGTTGAAACCGCAGGACTGAAAATGGAATCCATCAAATACGGAAGCTGGTGCGGGCGCAAGCATTATCTGGAAACAGAGGATATGCTTATTTGCAGCAAAGTTTGATCGGGGAATTAAATCGTACTAACTTTGCATAAAGTTAAAGCTATTAGCATCTTCTTCACATTTCAAGCCTTTGAAACTCTCCGTAATCATAGTTAGCTATAATGTTACTCACTTCCTCGAGCAGTGCCTGCATTCGGTGCATGCAGCCAGTTCAGGAATAGATACTGAGATTTTTGTAGTCGACAACGCCTCGGTTGACGGATCCATACAAATGGTTAAGGATAAGTTTCCCGGTGTGATTTGCATAGCGAATACTGAAAACCAGGGATTTGCCAAGGCCAACAACCAGGCCATCCGGAAATCGAAGGGTGAATATATTCTTTTGCTCAACCCCGACACCATTGTTGAAACCGATACATTCAGCAAGGTGATAGCATTTATGGATTCGCATGCCGATGCCGGCGGACTTGGGGTTAGAATGGTTGATGGTACCGGAAAATTTCTGCCTGAGAGTAAACGTGGCTTGCCTACACCTATGGTTGCCTTTTACAAAATCTTCGGTTTGGCGAGATTGTTTCCGACATCCAGGATTTTTGGAAAATACCACCTGGGATACCTGGATAAAGACAAGACTCACCAGGTTGATATATTGGCCGGCGCTTTTATGCTGATGCGAAAATCCGTGCTCAACCAGGTTGGATTGCTCGACGAAGCGTTCTTTATGTATGGCGAAGATATTGACCTCTCCTATCGCATCCTGAAAGCCGGTTATCATAACTATTACTACCCCGAAACCCGCATTATACATTACAAGGGCGAGAGCACAAAAAAAGGCAGCCTCAACTACGTATTTGTTTTTTACAATGCGATGATCATTTTTGCCCGCAAACATTATACTGCAAAAAACGCAAAACTGTTCGCGCTGTTTATCAACATAGCCATCTACTTCAGGGCATTTCTTTCAATACTCAGCAGGGTGCTTAAAAACATCATGCTGCCATTAGCCGACGCAGCTTTGCTGTTTGGAGGCACTACCCTTTTGGCCCGTATCTGGGAGCAGCATATCATTTATCCATGGGGAGGTCACTACCCCGACAAACTGTATTTTCTGCTGATACCGCTTTTTATAACTACATGGCTCACGAGCATCTATTTTTCGGGTGGTTACGACAAGCCCATGAGTTTATGGCGCTCGTATCGCGGGCTGGCTTCCGGAACCTTGCTTATCCTGGTGATTTATGCACTGTTGCCGGAGCATCTCAGGTTTTCAAGGTCGTTGATTTTTACCAGCACAGCCTGGGGCATGCTGGCGCTTTCACTGTCGCGCTTACTTATGCATGCTATGCAAATACCTGGCTACAAACTGAATGCAACCCGAAGCAAAAGGTTCGCTGTTGTGGGTGCAATGCCTGAAGCTCAGCGTGTAGCCAACCTGCTGCAGAATGCCTTGTCGAACCCAGGTTTCATCGGGTTGATTAACAGCGGTAAACACAGCAATGTGCCAAAAGAATTTATAGGCAATATTTTACAAATCAAAGACATAATAAACATTTACCAGATTGATGAACTGATATTTTGTGCCAAAGATATGCCTGCCGAAAACATCATCGACCAAATGTCGGCCCTGCAACATACGCAGGTGGAGTACAAAATTGCGCCTCCGGAAAGCATGTCGATTATCGGGAGCAACTCTATTGATACGGCTGGCGATCTGTACATCATCGATATAAATTCCATTGGCAAATTTCAGAACAGGCGCAACAAACGGGTTTTTGATGTCGGTATTAGCCTGGTATTGCTGGCATCGTACCCGGTAACTGTTTTTATTACAGGGCATCCGCTCAACTATTTATTTAATATTCTGAAAGTTCTTTTTGGTTTTCGTTCCATCACCGGCTACCATCCGGCACCGCAAGGCGATCACAAACTGCCCGATATCCGCAGGGGCATTATTTACCCAACTGATGGCATCGAAATGCAAAACCCGGATCCGCAACTGGTAAGCCGGCTAAATTTGCTTTACGCCAGGGGATACACCATCAGCAACGATTTCCGCCTGCTTTATAAAGGTTTCAGGCACCTGGGACGAAAATAACCGACGCATTGAACCAAACCGCATATCTGATTGTTCAGGTATAAGTCCTCCAAAATAAAGGTAATGGTTGATGAATGATGTTAAAAATGATCCCGGCAACTTCCGGGCTAATTTCAGTGATTTCATTCTGTAAAATGTACAGGCAATAAATTTATGGAGAGGATTAAACCCAGAGTATTAATTTTTTACATAACTTTAATTACTCCAAACCGAAATAACTTTTTCAAAAAATAGAGTATTAAAACTAAAACAGCTTAACACTATACCATGGCAAATTTTGAACTGGTGATGC
>CAYNVK010000557.1:0-2570 GCA_964400395.1 uncultured Lentimicrobiaceae bacterium
TCTTGATAATCCTTCTTTCACCCACACTTGACATAGGACGATTGAAAAATGCAGAGAATCTGCACCAAGGTGAGACATCGTATATGTGTTTAAATCCCATATCCCCGTCAGTGGTCATTTGATACAAGATCATTTGCATCAACGTTGTTCCTGATCTCGGATAACTAACCACATAAATGTCAGAGTCCCTTTGTCCAAAGTCGGTCGTTAACTTCGTCATTCTTGTTGTAATAAGAAGACTGTGAAGTTTAGAGTGCGCTTTTTCTAAGAGGTCAAGATTGCCAACAAATTCTTGGAGATCTAGTCCTTCTTTCTTCTCGTCAAATTCACTAATATCTCGTAATACGTCCTTATTTATCATGGTTGAAAACTTTGTCAGAAAAATGTGCTACAACAGTGCTGCATGTCGCCTGCAAGTTTCCGATTGGAAACCAGCAGCAACAAACCAGCATAATCCGATATCGTAATAAATAAGTTTACCGGTTAGTTCACCAGCTTCATTTCATCAAGCAGGTAACCCGCGCCGGCATATTTATCCACCACAAAAAGCACATACCGGATATCAACGCAGATGGTACGCTGCAGGTTAACATCATATTTAATATCGCTGCTCATGGCTTCGGAGTTACCATCGAAAGCCAGGCCTGTAAGCTGCCCACTCCCATTGAGCACCGGGCTGCCCGAATTGCCGCCGGTAATATCCTGGGTTGAGATAAAGCATACACGCATGGTCCCTTTATCGGCGTACTTCCCGAAATCTTTTTGCTGGTAAAGCTGCTTGAGTTTAGCCGGAACTATAAATTCCTCATTGGTCGAATCCTCTTTTTCCATCACTCCCTGCAGCGTGGTGTAATAATCGGCAAAAAGGGCGTCGGCTGGTTTATAGGGTTGCACGCTGCCGTAGGTAAGCCGCATGGTGCTGTTGGCATCGGGGTAATACAGCGCATCGGGGTTCATTTCGCGCAGGCCGGCAATAAACAAGCGGCGGGCCTGGTCGAACTTATCTTCATCTGTCATTTGCGAAAGCCTCGCTATCATATACGAAGCGATAAAGGAGTTTACAGCCACATAAGCAGGATCCTTTTCGAGTGTTTTCTTTTTGGGATGTGCCAGGAAATCCATCAGGCTGGCTTCGGATGCAAAAATGGATTTTTCGAACAGGTAATCCACGTATTTGCCTATGTCCCACTTAAACTTTTTGTTGATGGTGCGGTAAACGTCGGGAATAAAATCCGAAGCCACATTATTTTCATAAAGTTCGAGCATGCTGCGAAGCAATTCTTTCTCGAGGTTAGGATTATAATGCTTGTAAAATTTTTCAGCCCTGGCTTTCTGGCTTATGACCATTTCATTAAAATCAGCCGAATCGAACCGGCTTGCCAGTTCACCGGTCTGGAAAGCGCTATACAGGATCTTGGAGCCCATCAGCAGTTCTTCGGCATACACAATGGCCTCGTTAGCACGACTTTTGGCAGCGCTGGCATACACCGTGCGGAAATCATTGATCACATTCCCGTATTTTCCCTTGCGGTCGCTGTCCTGGTTTACCCAGGCTTCAAATTCGTCTTCCAGGCGTTTTTTATCATCATACACTTTTAAGCGTTGCAAAGCCTTACTTTCCTGCAGCGATTTTTTCCAGAAATTGGCCAGGTAAGCGTAGTCCTCGGCATAAGCAATACGGGTCTGCTCATCGGCGCCCATGTAATTTTTAATTACCTCCATCTTGGCCCATTTGGCTTTGATGTCGGCAGGATTGGTAAGGGTGAGTTTTTCCTGTATGCCGTACGAGGTAAGATAGCGGTCGGTGGACCCCGGGTAGCCGAGTATCATCGAGAAATCGGCTTCTTTCACCCCTGCCAGCGATACCGGGAGAAAATATTTGGGTTGAAGTGGAATGTTATCCTTGGCATACAAGGCGGGTTTCCCATCTTTAGCTGAATAAACCCTCAGCAGGCAGAAATCGCCGGTATGGCGCGGCCACATCCAGTTATCGGTATCGCCACCAAATTTACCGATGGCCGAAGGAGGGGCGCCCACCATGCGTATGTCGGTAAACGTTTGATAAACAAACAGGTAATATTCATTGCCTTCGAACATGCTCTCCACCGAAACCTCGAAACCGGAACCCGCTTCTGTTTCCTCAATTATTTTATCCGATTCCTCCTGTATCACTTGTCCCCTTTCGCCTTCATCCATGCCGGGTTTCACCTTTGCCAGTACCCGTGAAGTAACGTCTTCCATCCGTACCAGGAACGAAACCGTTTTTCCTGCAATCGGTAATTCCTCATCAGGTCGCATAGCCCAGAATCCGTCAGTCAGGAAATCGCTGCCAACAGTGCTTTGCTCGGCAATATCGCCATATCCGCAGTGGTGGTTGGTGATCAGTAAGCCCTTTTGCGAAATGATTGAACCCGTACAACTACCATGATCGAGCGAAACAATAGCATCTTTCAAACAAGCCTGGTTCACGCTGTAGATCTGCTCAGCGGTTAGTTTCAGACCCATTTTTTGCATGGTGTTCATGTTATACTTGTTGATGAGCATGGGAAGCCACATGCCTTCGTCGGCCC
>CAYNVK010000558.1:0-2570 GCA_964400395.1 uncultured Lentimicrobiaceae bacterium
TAACATTGTATCATGAACCTGGTAGTAGCATTTTTGCTCGTACCTTTCGCCGGTATGCTTCTGATCCCTTTTCTGAAAGTGAAGGGGAAAGGCATACTTACTTTTGCTTTGCTATCAGTAAATGCATTGATTTCGGGATATTTAGCGATACAAAGCCTTGTAGGGGATGCTATTGCTTTCAGCTTTCCGGGAAGTTTTATTACTGGTGAGATACCCATACGGATTGATGCCTTGTCGGGATGGTTTATCCTGATTATCAGCCTCGTATTCCTGACCGGTAGCTTTTATGGCCTTTTTTACATGAAAGCATATAAAGAGCAGAAGAACAACCTATCGTTGCATGCTATTGCATTTTTGTTTCAATATACCTCCCTGGTAAGCATTTGCATGATTCAGAATAGTTTTGTATTCCTGCTCGCATGGGAGGTTATGGCATTAACTTCTTTTTTAGTTATCATTTTCGAGCATGAACATCTGGCAACCATAAAAGCCGGGATCAATTATCTGATTCAAGCCCATTTCTCTATTGTTTTCCTGATGGTGGGTTTTATTTGGGTAGCATCGAAAACCGGCAGTTATGATTTTCAGTCGATTACAGCGTATTCTCAATCCATTTCGGGTCCGGCTTCGGTGATGCTTTTCCTTTTCTTTTTTGCAGGTTTTGCAATTAAAGCCGGGTTTGTTCCATTTCATACCTGGCTGCCTTATGCGCATCCGGCTGCTCCTTCGCATGTATCGGGGATGATGTCGGGGGTGATCATAAAAATCGGTATCTTTGGGTTAATGAGGATGTTGCTGGTAATAAAAACGGATTATGTTACCGTTGGATATATTATTTTAATCCTTTCGCTGGTTTCGGGATTGTATGGTGTAATGCTGGCCATTGTACAGCATAACCTCAAAAAGCTGCTGGCTTATCACAGCATCGAAAACATAGGCATCATTGGCATCGGCATAGGTATCGGAAGTATAGGCTTAGGTACCGGAAACCAGGTTCTGGCTTCCCTTGGTTTTGCCGGGGCGTTGTTGCATACGCTGAATCATGCCCTGTTTAAATCACTCCTTTTTTATACCGCTGGAAATGTGTACCAGGCAACGCATACCCTCGATATTGAAAAACTAGGCGGGCTGATAAAGAAGATGCCTCAAACGGCTTTACTTTTCCTGGTTGCAGCTATCGCTATCTGCGGGCTTCCGCCTTTTAACGGTTTTGTTTCGGAATTTATCATTTATAGTGGCGTTTACAACTGGCTGTCGGATGCCACGCTGGTTCCGCTGCTGGTAGCAGTTTCTACCACTTCGGGGCTTGCCATGATCGGGGGCCTGGCGATGCTTTGTTTTACGAAAGCCTTTGGTGTTGTTTTTCTTGGATCTGCCAGGAGCGAACTACCTGCGTCGTGCAGCGAGGTACCTTTTGCCCGGCTAATTCCACTGTATCTTTTAGCTGGTATGATCCTTTTGATAGGGCTGTTTCCAACGGCGTTTATCAGCCTGTTATCGCATCCGGTCAGCCTCTTTACCGGCGGTTCCGGCTTTGCACTTAGTCCGTCACAGGTAGTTGTTTTAAATGCCATACAACCTATAAGCTGGGCTTCGGGCATACTCATCCTGCTGGTAATCAGCGTTTATATAATCAGACGGGTTGCCTTAAGCCACCGTAAAATCTCGGTGGGTGCTACCTGGGGATGTGGTTATGAGGCGGGTACTCCTAAAATTCAATATACAGCCGGCTCGTTTGTGCGGCCATACAGCAAGTTATTTTCGCCGTTTTTGCAAATCGGCAAACATGAGGACGAAGTGAAGGGAATATTTCCGCAGGAAGCTCATTATCATACACATCCATACGATAAGGTGGAGCGATGGCTGATTGACGAACCTTTAAAACACAACAAATCGTTCATGGGGCGCTTCGTGTTCCTTCATAACGGGAAGCTCCAGTTTTACATTCTGTATGGAGTTATTTTTATACTTGCGGTAATAAGCATACCGTTTATGTATGAGAAAATATATTCATTCATCGAACTTTTAAAACAACTTTAACATGCTGAGTGCACTTTTAATAGTAATAGCGGCTATCTTTTTTACGGGCATTATTATCCGTACAAAGAGCCTGGCTTCGGGCCGCAAAGGTCCGCAGATTATGCAGCCGGTGCTCGATGTTATCCGTTTGTTCCGCAAAGGCGTTGTGTACAGCGAAACCACCAGTTTTGTATTCCAGATCGCGCCAACCATTTACTTTGCATCGGTTGTAATGGCCTTGCTGGTTGTACCTTTCGGCCAGTCGAGCGGGGTGCTGAGTTTTAACGGCGACTTTATCTTTTTTGCCTATGTGCTGGCTTTGGGAAAGTTTTTCAGCATTATTGCAGCCATGGACACCGGGAGCAGTTTCGAAGGGATGGGCGCCAGCCGCGAAGCCTTGTATTCGATGTTTGCCGAACCTGCTTTCTTTATCCTGATGGGATCGCTGGCCTTGTTATCAGGGCATACATCGTTCCAGGAAATTTTTACAGCACTACATATCGGTTCACAAATCAGTTATGCACTGGCTGCACTGGCAACTTTTGTAATCC
>CAYNVK010000559.1:0-2569 GCA_964400395.1 uncultured Lentimicrobiaceae bacterium
ACCGGCTGCTTTTTCATTTCCGCAAAACCTGTACCTTTGCGGCCTATGATTTCCGTTAGCAATCTTTCAGTACATTTTACCGGCGATTACCTGTTCAGCAACGTGAGTTTCCTTATTGGCGAACGCGATCGCATAGGACTTGTGGGTCGCAATGGCGCAGGCAAAACCACGCTTATGCGTATTATTGCCGGCATACAGGAACCCGAAGGCGGTACCGTTGCCAGTCCGTCGGAAAGTACTGTTGGCTACTTGCCGCAGGAAATGGCCACCGGCAGCAGCCTGAACGTGCTGCAGGAAGCCATGACCGCTTTCGACCAGGCCCTGCACCAGCATCATTTGATGGAAAAGTATTCGGCTGAGCTGGCCGAGCGCACCGACTACGAAAGCGAGGCGTACTCGAAACTGATACAGCGCCTTAACGAGGCTACCGACCGCTTTCACTTGCTGGGCGGGCAAAATATGCAGGAAGAAGCCGAAAAGGTACTCAAAGGCCTGGGTTTTGAACCGGCAGAATTCGACAGGCCGCTCAGCTCCTTCAGCGGCGGTTGGCAAATGCGCGTGGAACTGGCAAAGATACTGCTCAAAAAACCGGATGTCATACTCCTGGATGAGCCTACCAACCACCTGGATATTGAGAGTATCCAATGGCTCGAAGATTTCCTGATAACATACAGCGGCGCTGTGGTGCTGGTTTCGCACGACCGTGCTTTCCTCGATAATGTGACCAACCGCACCATCGAGATTATGAATGCCCGCATTTACGATTACAAAGCCGGCTATTCGCGATATGTGGAGCTTCGCCAGGAGCAAATGGAACTTCAGAAAGCCGCTTTCGACAACCAGCAGGCCGAAATTGCCCAGATTGAGAAATTTGTAGAGCGGTTCCGTTATAAAAGTACCAAGGCCCGGCAGGTGCAATCACGTATAAAACTGCTCGATAAAATGGAACGCGTTGAAGTTGACGAAACCAACTCTTCAGCCATTCACTTTTTATTTCCCCCGGCGCCTTCGTCGGGCAGGGTAGTGGTTGAGTGCAAGGACCTGAGCAAACGCTACGGCGAAAAACTGGTGCTCGACAAACTGGAGCTTGCGATTGAAAAAGGCGATTTTGTGTCGTTTGTGGGCCGCAATGGCGAAGGCAAAACCACACTGGCAAAAATCATTGTCGGCAACCTCGATCACGAAGGCATCTGCAAGCTGGGCCATAATGTAAAAATCGGCTATTACGCGCAGAACCAGTCGGAGCTGCTCGATCCCGAAAGGACCGTTTTCGAAACCATTGATGATGTAGCCACGGGCGAAATCAGGACCAAGATCAGGAACATACTGGGCAGTTTCCTTTTTGGCGCCGAAGCCATCGATAAAAAGGTAAAAGTATTGTCGGGAGGCGAAAAAGCCCGGCTGGCGCTGGCCAAGCTCCTGCTCGAACCGGTAAATCTGCTGGTGCTTGACGAGCCCACCAACCACCTCGATATGGTGAGCAAGGATATACTGAAAAATGCATTGCTGCGCTATGACGGAACGCTGATTGTAGTTTCGCACGACCGCGATTTCCTGCAGGGATTAACCGATAAAATTTTCGAATTCCGCAACCGGCATATAAAAACCTGGCTCTGTGATATCAACGAATTTATAAAAGCCCGCAAACTGGCCAACCTGGCCCAGCTCGAGGCCCGCAGGATTGAAATGCAGAAATCGGGCGAAGCCTTATCGGACAACAAGCTTAATTACGAAAAGCGAAAACAGCAGGAGCGCGAAATCCGCAAGCAAACCGCTAAAGTTGAAAAAGCAGAGCAGGATATCGAAAGCATCGAAAATGAAATTGCCCGCTACGACCAGCTGCTTGCCGACCCCGAAACCCATAAGGATGCCGGCAAAAGCACCCGTATGTACCAGGAATACCAGGGACTTAAAAAAGAGCTCGAACAAAAAATGGAAGAGTGGGAACAAGCCCACGAATTGCTGGAAGTGATGCAGAAAGGAGAGTAGGGTAATTTCGGATTGACGATTTCGGATTGACGATTTCAGATTTTAAAATTCGGACAATCCGCAATCCGCAATCCACAATACACAATCCGCAATCCCACATCCCACATCAATTTTCTCTTTCCATAAGCCAGGCCGCATATTCGGTGAGCGATTCCATGGCTTCTTCGGGAAGACTGATGGCCGAAAGATCGCGTAAGGCTTTCTGGTAATAATAGTTGATCAGTTGCCGGGTATGAGTTTCGATATTCATCCGGTTAAAAACTTCCTTTACTTTGGCTATTTTTTCACTGCTCTCCATATCCTGGGCCGCATACAGGCTGCGAAAGGTATCAGCCTCTGAGCCAGCTGTTTCGAGGGCTTTCAGGTAGAGATACGTTTTCTTACCGGCAATAATGTCGCCGCCACTTACTTTCCCGAATTTTTCCTGCACCCCGTACACATCCAGCAGGTCGTCCTTAAGCTGGAATGCCAGGCCGATATGGATACCGAACTGGTAAATGTAATCGCAGTCTGCAGCCTCGGCACCGGCAATAATGGCCCCGGTTTTCAAGCTTGCAGCCAGCAGCACCGCTGTTTTCAG
>CAYNVK010000560.1:0-2569 GCA_964400395.1 uncultured Lentimicrobiaceae bacterium
TATCCGGAATTTCAAAAAGCATAAGTAAAGCATGAATTTTGTATTATTGCAAATCAATTTGGTTTTTTATGCGATTACGAATCTCCTTTTTCTTCCTTTTCACGCTCATATCAGGATTACTGTCAGCCCAAAAACTCACCAACGCCGACTACATTGAATACATAAAAAAGTACAAACAGGCAGCCATCAGGGAAATGCAGCTTTACAAAATACCGGCAAGCATTACCCTGGCCCAGGGAATGATTGAAAGCGGCTGCGGGAAAAGCGTACTTGCGGTTGAAACCCGTAACCATTTTGGTATTAAATGCCAGAAAGAGTGGACCGGCGATACCTATTACTACGACGACGACGAAAAGAACGAGTGTTTCCGTAAATACAACAGCGTTGACGAATCGTACCGCGATCATTCACTTTTCCTTACTACCCGCAAGCGCTATGCAGCACTTTTTACGCTTCCGCTGAACGATTACAAGGGATGGGCTTACGGGCTTAAGCAAGCCGGATATGCCACAAACCCCGACTACCCGAGTATTTTAATCCGCCTGATTGAAACCAACCAGCTCAACCTGCTCGACGACACGCTGCTTATTGCCCAGAACAGCCAGCCCCAGGAAAAAACCAAGGTGAATGAGCCTGAAAAAACAGCTACTACGCACAAAAAGAAACCAGCGGTAAAAGGTGCCACTTACGACGCAAACCACGAGCTAAACCAGGCGATTAACAACGATAAAAATTCGATTTCCAACGAAGGCCGGATAATTTTCAGGAAGAACTATACGATGCCTGCTCCCTCAGCTTTCGATGTGTTATACACCACCGAAAAAGGCCGGAAAGTATACGAAAATTGTGGGGTTCCCTTCATATTCGCAAAAAAAGACGATACATGGTATAGCATTGCCAAAGAATTCAGGATGATGATATTCCGCGTATATAAACATAACGATCTTCGCGACAGCGATAAAATAGTACCCGGCCAAATGATATACCTGAAGGCGAAAAAGAAGAAAAACGAAGACGAAACTTATAAAGTTAAAAAAGGGGATTCAATGTATTCCATCGCCCAGGAAAAATGTATCAAACTCCCCCTCCTGCTTAAATACAACAATCTGCAATTGGGCGAAGAACCTGCTCCCGGCTATATCCTTAAGCTTAAAAACTAAAACCCAACAACAATAGAGGTTGTTTCTCCTTAGTTTTATCACATCATTTATTTTGTAAATCAACAACTTAGCTACATATTTTATATTTAGCCAAAAATATTTGTTTGGATATACGAAATAAATATAATTTTGCAGCAGCAAACAGGCACTGCGATTGTGGTGCTTCATGTGTTCTTCAGGGCAGGGTGAAATTCCCGATCGGCGGTACAGTCCGCGACTCCCCTCAAAAGGATTGAACCGGTTTAATTCCGGTACCGACAGTATAGTCTGGATGGAAGAAGAATATTGTACAGGTAAGTCATGCCTTTATGGGCTTGTGCTTGCATCATGCATTATTTTCAGTCATCGGCCCCTGGAGAATCTTCAGGGGATTTTTGTTTTTAACCATTACATACCGATGATACGCAACACACTCATTCTATTCTCAGTCATCATAGTGGCGGCGCTTACACCCGCCTATAATTTCGCCCAGGGATACAGCATAAAAGGCGAGGTAATTGATCGTTCAACCAATGAAACTATTCCCGGGGTTACAGTAAGCATCGAAGAAAGCAGTGCAGCCACCGTTACCGATGCAAATGGAGTATTCGAGCTGACCGCGGCTGATGAGAAAGTGAATCTTTTGTTCAAACACATTTCGTATAAACCGGGGCTTGTTGAAGTAAACAAAAAATCAGGATCCGTCAATTTTATCGGCACTATTACCCTCGAGCCCAATGTAGTAACCCTGGGCGAGATAAAGGTGCTTTCGTCGTATGTTACTGACCGGAGTACTCCGGTAGCCATTTCAGCGGTAAGTTCAAAAACTATTGAACAGAAAATGGGAAACCAGGACTATCCTGAAATCATGAAAATGACGCCCGGAATTTATGCCACCAAGGAAGGCGGTGGCAGTGGCGATGACAGACTCACTTTGCGTGGATTTCAGCAGGAAAATGTCGCGCTGCTGCTCAATGGTGTTCCGGTAAGCAGCATGGAGAATGGCCTGGTATACTGGTCGAACTGGACCGGCCTTACCGATGCCACCGAAGCCATACAGGTGCAACGCGGATTGGGCGCTTCGCGTGTTGCTATGAACTCGGTAGGCGGAACCATAAACATTATAACCAAATCAACATCAGCCGAAAAAGGCGGAGCGCTCAGGTACGGCCTTTCCGATTATGGCAACAGCAAAACCAGCATTGGATTTTCAACCGGGAAAATAAAAAACGGCACATCACTCACTTTCCTGGGATCGCATACCAAGGGGCCAGGTTTTGTGGATGCCACCTATGTAAACGGCTGGGCATATTTCCTGAGCCTCAGTCGCGGGTTTGGTAAAAATCACCGGCTTGTATTCACCGCCATGGGCGCACCCGAAAAACACGGGCAGCGTAATTATGGAATGAGTAAGGCAGATTACGACAAAT
>CAYNVK010000561.1:0-2566 GCA_964400395.1 uncultured Lentimicrobiaceae bacterium
ACATCCCAAACTCCCTATCCTTTTTTTTTACTATCATTGCACCCTCAAAACAGAGATAAATGAAAAAGAAAATAGTAATATCAATGAAATCAGTACTTATGGTTGCTTTTAGTACGTTTATGGCCATGAACAGTTATAGCCAGAAATCGAGAAGTGAGATTCCCGACAACTTTAAATGGAATCTGACCGATATTTATAAGTCCGATGCCGATTGGCGTATGGCAAAAGAAAAGCTTTCGGAAAAACAGAATGAAGTGGTAACCTTTAAAGGAACATTGACTAAGTCGGCTTCAGGTTTATTGAAATGCCTCGAATACAATGCGAACATTATGAAGGAGGCGAACAAGCTGTATCTGTATGCCAACCTGAGTTCCGACCTCGATACGCGCAATATGAATTATGCCGGTATGAAGCAGGAATTGCAGAAAATGTTTTCTGACTACGGAGCCAAAGCCGCATTTATTGAACCCGAAATACTTACCGCCGACTGGAGTTTGATTGATGGATTTATCCGTTCCGAACCCAGGCTCGAACCCTACCGCATGAAGCTCGACAATATGTTCCGCACGAAAAAGCATACCCTGGGCGAATCCGAGGAACGCATACTTGCCCTTGCAGCGCCGGTTGATGGTGTTGCTGCTTCGGTTTTCAACACTTTTTCGAATGCCGAAATGCCTGCACCCGAAGTTACCCTCTCCGATGGCGAAAAAATCAAGGTAACGCAGGCTGAATACAGTAAGTTTCGCGCCTCAGCAAATCGCGACGATCGCAGGGTGGTTTTTGAATCTTTTTGGAACAATTACGAAAAATTTAAAGCTTCGTATGGCGAAATGCTGGGTGGCAATGTGCAGTCGCATATTTTCCAGGCCAAAGCGCGGCATTACGAATCATCGCTTGCTGCAGCGCTCGATCCCAGTAATATCCCCGACCAGGTATATCATTCCCTTATCAGCAATGTGAATAAGAACCTGCCGGCATTTCACCGGTATCTCGCCATTAAAAAACGAATGATGGGTGTTGATACACTTAAATATTACGATCTGTATGCACCTGTTGTTAAAAATGTTGACCTTACCTATTCCTATGAAGATGCTTCAAAAATTATCCTCGAAGCGCTCAAGCCGATGGGTGAGGCCTATGTGGCCACGGTTAAAAAAGCGATTGACAACCGCTGGATTGATGTGTATCCAACTGCCGGGAAACAAACCGGCGCATATTCCGATGGCTCTTTTTACGATGGTCATCCTTTTATTAAACTCAATTACAATGGCTTGTACGACGGTGTCAGCACTATGGCCCACGAACTGGGGCACACCATGCAAAGCTACCTTTCGAACAAAAAACAACCTTATCCGCTTGCCGATTACCAGACTTTTGTTGCCGAAGTAGCTTCTACATTTAACGAAGCCCTGCTGTTCGATTACATGATTAAACACGAAACGAACGACGATATAAAACTTTCGCTGCTTATGAACTGGCTCGATGGTTTTAAAGGTACTTTGTTCCGCCAGACACAATTTGCCGAGTTTGAGCTCAAAATACATGAAGCTGCCGAAAAAGGATTACCACTAACCGGCGATTCCTTTTCGAAAATATATATGGATATCTTAAAAGCTTACTACGGCGACGAAAAGGGAGTTTGTAAAATAGATGATTATATCAGTATGGAATGGGCGTTTATACCGCATTTCTATTATAATTTCTATGTATATCAGTACAGTACTTCGTTTACGGCATCCACATCGCTTGCCGAAAAGGTGCTGGCCGGCGACAAAAATGCATTGGCTAAATACATGGAATTTCTTTCAGCCGGTGGCTCCGACTATCCGATTGAACTGCTCAAGAAAGCAGGTGTTGATATGACGACTTCCGAACCATTTGAAAAAACGATCGCATCAATGAATAAGGTTATGGACGAAATTGAAGCGATTCTGGATAAAAAAGGGAAATAAATCCCCGTATAATCTTTATTCCTGAATATGCCGCCACCCCTTACCGTAGCGGCATATTTTTTTTATTTCCTGGCTTCGATGTTGTGCGGTTTTAGTTAGTAACACCTGCAAGGCTCTCTTTTCCCTTTATTCGCGTTCCATTTTAAGGTTTCAAGGTTTCAATGTTTCAGGGTTCCAACCGAAAATCCGCAATCCGAAGGTTAGTGCTGAGTGCTTAGTGCTGAGTGCTTAGTGCAGGGTGCTTAGTGTTTAGTGAAAAATGAATAGTGAATAGTGAATAGTGAATAGTGTGCAATCCACCATCCGCAATCAGAAATCAGAAATCAGAGTTCAGGAACAAGAAACAAGAAACCAGGAACCCGAAATCCGAAATCCGCAATCTGAAGATTAGTGCTTAGTGCTGAGTGCTGAGTGCAGGGTGCTTAGTGCTGAGTGCTGAGATCCGGTTATCGTGAACCCGAAAAATGGAACTAGGAACCAGAAATCAGAAATCCCTGCCTGCTGACGCAATTAGGCAATCCGCAATCCGCAATCCCACATCCCCAATCCCTGCCAGCTATCACCGTCAGGCAAGCCCAATCCGCAATCCGCAATTAAGAGTGTTCAAAACATTA
>CAYNVK010000562.1:0-2548 GCA_964400395.1 uncultured Lentimicrobiaceae bacterium
ACCTTACATCTTACATCTTACATCTTACCCCTTACAACTTACTTCTTACTCCTTACTCCTTACTCCTTACTCCTTACTCCTTTCCTTCTCTTCCTACGCTTTTATCCAAAATCTCTTTCCAAATTAAAACAGATTGGATATGAAGAAAGCTATTTTCATACTGCTGATCCTGGTGCCGGCATTGCTCCGGGCACAGACCTGGAAATCGAATCCCATGGCTGTTAGCATTTTCAACAATGCTACCCTGTTGCCTCCCGCATCACTGACGGCCATTTTTAACCAACCCATCCATGGTGGCCTTACCCTGGCGTATGAATTTGGCTGGAAGCAAAACGGTACGCATAAATGGTTCCAGAATGCAGGTGTAAGTTACTTTTACCACCAGTTTGTTTACCAGGCCATTTTACTCAATACCCAGGCGGGTTACCGGTGGACTCCAAACCGCTTTTCGCTCGAAGGCTACCTGCAGGCAGGCTATATGCACGCTTTCCTGCTCACCGACCGCGCAGTGCTGCAGGACGATGGCACGTATGTGTACAAAAAAGGTTTCGGGAAACCACAATTTATCACCGGCGCCGGGGTGGGTATGGGTTATAATTTTGGTAATGATGAAAAGCTGCGACGCGTTTTTATTAACTACGACATACGTTTACAGATGCCTTTTGTAAAAAGCTATGTACCCCTGTTACCCAATGGTGCATTAGCCCTGGGAATGCAGTTTACGTTACGGTAGCTATGGGTTGAAAAAGCTGAAATATCAAATCTGGAATTCGCGATAGCCTGTTCAGGTACGCGGCCGGATTAAACATCTATAAATAAAACGTTTTCATCCACATAAAAGCACCTGCTCGAAAATTACCCAACATATAAAACATCCATTATCAACAACATCCACTAAAAAAAGCAATATGCGGCACTTACAGTATATTACGTTGCTGTTTATCCTTATCGCCTTACAGGCCTGCCAGAAAGCTGAAGTTGCCAGGCCGGGCGTGCTGAATTGCCCGCTCGAGGATAAGACGCTTTACCAGGTTAACCCTAAAAGCAGCCAATACCAGGCGCTAATCGAAGAATATGTGCATAAAGGACTTCCGGGTGTTATTTTGCTGGTGAAGGACGAGCAGGGATTTTACATCGGCTCAGCCGGAATGGCCGATATAAAAGAAGGCATTAAACTGCAGCCCTGCCATGTTTCGAAAATTGCGAGCATCACCAAGTTCATGCTGGGCGTTGCTACCCTGAGGTTGCAGGAAAAAGGAATACTTTCTGTCAACGATCCCATCAGCAAATACATACCGCAGGACAAACTCAACAAAATAGCCAATGGTAACGAGGCTATTACCGTCCTTAACCTGATGAATCACACCACCGGATTTTACGATGTAATTAAAGACCAGGGCTTTTATTTACATGTACTCAACGACCCGGCTAAACACTGGACACCCGACGACCTGCTGAAATACGTGTATAACAAAGATGCACTTTTTGCATTTAACCCGGCCGATACTGCAGGTTACAGCAACACCAATTACGTACTGCTGAAAATGGTGGTTGAAGCAGCCACAAAAAAATCGAGTGGCCAGGTGCTGCACGACGAAGTTATTGATTTGCTTGGGCTACAGGATACTTATTCGTTTTACGACGACCCGCTGCCCGAAGGAAAAGTAGCCCAGGGCTATTACGACCTCTACAACAACGGGAATATCGAAAACCTCTCGAACTGGAATACAGGCAGCGGCAACGGTTATGGCGGTGTGTACAGCACCGTTTGGGATATGTACCGTTTTATCGATGCTTTATTTGTTCAGAAAACGCTGTTAACACAGGCTTCGCTCGACCAGATGCTGGTATTTCACCCTACCATTGAATCGCGAAAGCACCTGGGTGTATCGTGCTTTAAAGATTTTATTGATATTGGCGATCCCGAAAAAGATTTTTCGTGGGGACACCGCGGCCGCGACCTAAGCTACAGCGCCGACCTCGATTATTTCCCGCATCACAACGCCATTATGGCAATGATAGTAAATTACGGAACCGATGGCGACACCCCGCTCAGGCCAGTATTTCTCGAAATGAGGGATAAGGTGGCTAAAATAATTACAGGAGTTGAAAAGTAAACCATCCAAAACATGTTAAAAACTGTGTACTATACCCTCACTGTGTTTTTGCTGTCGCTCTGCTTCGGGCAGGCAAGCGCCCAGGAAAAGAAAGTAGCCCCAACCCCGCCGGCATTATACAATGAAATTGCGCGGATGGACAGTATCATGTTCGCCGCTTTTAACCGGCAGGATATGGATACTTTTAAAGCCATGTTTACCACCGACCTGGAGTGGTACCAGGATAATGACGGAAAAATTCCATACGAAACCGTTTTCAGTAATTTTGAGACAAATTTTCACCGCGAATACAAGCTAACGCGTACGCTGGTGCCCGGCACCCTCGAAGTTTACCCCATTAAAAATTTCGGTGCCATCGAAATTGGCACTCACCAGTTCAGGCATATCGAAAACGGGAAAGAAGAAACCGGTAACTTTAAGTTTGTGATGAT
>CAYNVK010000563.1:0-2542 GCA_964400395.1 uncultured Lentimicrobiaceae bacterium
ATTCCGCAATCCCGAAATCCGCAATCCGCAATCAAAAATCCGCAATCTATCACGCTTTATTAAAACCTCTCAGCTTAATTGCCGTTATGGTGCGTTTGGTCGAAAGCGGGAAATCTCCTTTCATCATCCAGTCGTAGTACGAAGGTTCTGCTTTGAAAACTTCCGCTACTACTTTGCCTTTATGTTTACCGAAATTGAGGATTTCATGGCCTTTTGCATTGAAAACCAAGTGCCCTACCAGGTCGGCATTCCGGTTGTAGTACGAAAAATCGTTCAGGGCATTCATATCGTTTACTACCGGGGTTGAAATGTTTCCGTCCTTGTCAGCATACGAAACGCCTTCGTAGCGGTCGATCTGAGCCTTCAGCACCTCAAAAGTAGCACGGGTATCAGCTTCAGCACTGTGGGCGTTGATAAGTTCGCTGTTGCAGTAGAATTTATAAGCGGCTTTCAGGGTACGGGGTTCCATTTTATGGAAAATATTTTGTACGTCTATAATCCGTCGGTTTTTCAAATCGAACTCAATGCCGGCGCGCAGAAATTCCTCAACCAGCAAGGGTATATCGTATTTTATTGAATTATAACCCGATAAATCGCTGTTGCCGATAAATGCATTCAGGTTTCCGGCAAGCTCTTTAAATGTAGGCTCATCTTTAACCATTTCGTCGGTAATGCCATGTATTGCAACTACAACTTCGGGCATAGGGATGGTAGGATTAACCAGGTGCCGCCTGAATTCTTCGTGCCCGTCGGGGAAAACTTTGAGCATGGCTATTTCAACAATCCTGTCGCTGGCGATATTTATACCGGTTGCCTCGAGGTCGAAAATGATAAGTGGTTTTGTTAAATTAAGTTGCATCTGTTTGAGTTTGTAAATAAACCGGAAGTTGGATTGGCTAAATTATTGCTTTTTCAACAGTAAACAGAAAACCCGGCCTGTTTTATTTGGCCGGGTTTTGCTTATGGTTGAATTTCAGTGGTATAAGGTGTTGTAACGGCAGTTTGAATGTTAATCCCCAAACCGCGGATTCTTATATGGTTGCGTTGCTATCAAATGCTTCGAGAAGCTGTTGTACGCGTTTTATAAACTGACCGGCCAGGGCACCGTCGACTAACCTGTGATCATACGAAAGTGATAACATACAGATGTGCCTGATGGCAATTACATCCCCATCAGCTGTTTCGAGCACCCATGGGCGTTTTTTTATGGTTCCGACACCCAGTATGGCTACCTGGGGCTGGTTAATTACCGGGACACCGGTAAGGCTGTCGAACGAGCCAAAATTGGTGATGGTAAATGTACCGCCGGCAATATCATCGGGATTGAGCTTGTTTTTACGTGCACGATCTGCAAGATCGTTCACATCATGTACAATTCCCAACAGGTTTTTCTGATCGGCATTTTTAATTACCGGTACAATCAGGTTCCCATCAGGCAGTGCAGCCGCCATACCAATATTGATTGCTTTACGCTGGATAATTTTGTACCCGTCGATAGATGCATTCACATTCGGGAATTCTCGCAGTGCTTTGGCTGCAGCCTCAACAAAGAGTGGGGTATAGGTGATTTTCTGTCCTTCGCGTTTGGCAAAACTATCTTTGATTTTTTCGCGCCAGCGTACTATGTTTGTTACATCAACTTCAATAAACGAGGTTACATGTGGCGAAACCTGTTTCGACATCACCATATGATCGGCAATAAGCCTGCGCATACGATCCATTTCAATAATCACATCGCCGGTTGTTGAGGTAACTGCCGGAGCCTGTACTTTTGACCGTTCGGCTACTGCTGGTGCTGCAGCTACGCTTGCCTGGGCTGGTTGTGCAGCCGGTTGTGTGGCACGTGCCTGGAGGTAATCCAATAAGTCCTGCTTGGTGAGCCTGTTGTCCTTACCGCTGCCTTTCAGGTTATCGAGTTCACTGAAAGGGATATTTTCCTGTTTGGCGATATTCCGTACCAATGGGGAGTAGAAACGATCGCTTTCAACCGCCGCTGCTGCAGTTTCAACTGGTTTTGCCGCTGCCTGCACTTCGGGTGTTGTAGCTTGAGGTTCAGCAGCAGGCAGGGCTTCGGACGGTGCTGCCGCATCGCTGCCACCCATATTTATAATGGCTATTACTTTCCCGACAGGAACTATATCGCCTTCGTTGAAAAACAGTTTTGTTATAACCCCTTCTACAGGCGAAGGAATTTCGGAATCGACTTTATCGGTTGCAAGGTCGGCGATTGACTCATCTTCAACAACCTGGTCGCCCTCTTTTTTGTGCCAGCGCACAATGGTTGCTTCAATAATACTTTCGCCAAGTTTAGGCATCACCAGTTCAAAATTTGCCATGGTATAGTGTTAAGCTGTTTTAGTATTAATACTTTATTTTTTGAAAAAGTTATTTCTGTTTGGAGTAATTAAATTTATGTAAAAAATTAATACTCTGGTTTTAATCCTCTCCATAAATTTAATGTCTGTTTATTTTCGGGAATGAAATCACTGAAATTACCCCGGAAGTTACCGGGATCATTTTTAACATCATTCATCAACCATTA
>CAYNVK010000564.1:0-2536 GCA_964400395.1 uncultured Lentimicrobiaceae bacterium
TTATTTTGCGATTTTTCAAGAGCTTCAGCACCCGATAGCGCTTTTACCAGGTTGACTTTCATTTTGCTGATAACAACCTCGAGATATGTGAGATTGATCTGGTTGTCGTCAACAATAAGGATATTGGGAAGATGTTTCATTGAGCCTGTCAGAAATGTCTAAGTAATGAATATGTAGCAAATATATTTTAAATAAATATAAATTACAAACATAATATCTGTGCGGGTTGACAAGCCTTTGCCTGAGAAAAAAATCAAATAACCAGTTACCAAAAATGCAACCAAAATTGCAGTTTTCCCGGCACAAGGAGTAAAATTGTCATTGATCTAAATTTCCATATTGAATGTTTTTGGCCAGGGCAAACACGAAAGTGGCTTATTTACAGTCAAAAGTGGCTTTGGCTCACAAATTATAAATCTCCGCCAGATTTGTAAAGGCTGAGCTGAAAACGTCATTAAAATCCACCCCTTGAAGTTGAAATATTGCAGCCAATTGGTGCTTTATTCATCCGCGAATAAAATACATCTGATACATTTCCTCAAAAAACAGCCGGCTTTTGTGCTCTTTTTCTACCTTTGCAAAAAAAATATACCTATGAACAGAGGTCCTATATCCCAGTTTATTGAGCATCATTACAGGCATTTTAATTCGGCCGCGTTGGTTGATGCAGCAAAATCGTACGAAACCCACCTGCTCGAAGGCGGCAAAATGCTGATATCAATGGGTGGCGCCATGAGTACTGCCGAGCTGGGTATTTCGTTAGCCGAAATGATACGCCAGGATAAAGTACAGATTATCAGCTGTACCGGGGCTAACCTCGAAGAAGATATCATGAACCTGGTTGCGCACTCACACTATCGCAGGGTTCCCAATTACCGCGACCTAACCCCTGAACAGGAAAACGAGCTGCTCGAAAAAGGGCTGAATCGCGTTACCGATACCTGCATACCCGAAGAAGAAGCATTCCGTAAAATACAACACCACATTGTAAAAATATGGAAAGATGCCGAAGCTAAAGGAGAACGCTTTTTCCCGCACGAATTTATGTACAAGCTGCTGCTGAGCAAGGTGATGGAAAATGATTACGAAATTGATCCGAAACACTCGTGGATGCTGGCTGCTGCCGAAAAAAACCTGCCTATCATTGTTCCGGGTTGGGAGGACAGCACCATGGGAAATATTTTTGCTTCCTACTGCATAAAAGGCGAGCTGAAACCCTCAACCATGAAAACGGGTATCGAGTACATGATGTGGCTTACCGATTGGTACCGTGCCAATTCAGCCGGTAAAGGCGTTGGATTTTTCCAGATTGGTGGCGGTATTTCGGGCGATTTCCCCATTTGCGTGGTGCCCATGATGTACCAGGACCTGGAATGGCATGATGTTCCGTTCTGGAGCTATTTCTGCCAGATTTCCGATTCAACTACCTCGTATGGATCCTATTCGGGTGCCGTGCCCAACGAAAAAATTACCTGGGGCAAACTGGCCATCGATACGCCTAAGTTTATCGTTGAAAGTGATGCCACCATTGTAGCCCCGCTTATTTTTGCATGGCTGCTGAAATGGTAAATACCCAAAGTTAATTTGTACATCCAGGCTAAAAGCCTGATAATTAAATTCAACTTTAAAAATTCCCGCCAGGTTTGCTAACCACGCACCTGGCGGGATTTTTTATAAAACGGGTACAATGTAAAAATTTACCGGAAAAGGGAAGTATTTCTATTACTTTTTAGTGCCAGGGTTATAGATATATACTAAACCCTACTACAGTGGCTCGTATTTACAAGTATAAACTCGTCGTACTTTTATGCGTTTTCCTGCTGCCTGCAGTTTTACTGGCCGGCAACCAATGGGTTAGCATTTCTTCACAATCACCTTCATCAGCAATTGTTACCACCTCCGCTTTAAACAGCAATTCCATCGAACTATCAATCGATATCCCCGGTTTTTATTTTTCGGAACTTCAATACGAAGGCAAAACCTTAAAACATCCTCAGCTTCCCCAGGGCCACCCAATGCTACAGCAGGGCTGTCCTGATCTGCAGAAATTGAGTTTTACGCTGCAATTGCCGTCCAACGGAATCAATACTTTTAGCATTGTTTCGTCCGAATTTATTGAGTATACCAATATTGATATTGCTCCCTCTGCCGGCGACCAGGTACGCAACGGAACCATCGAAAAACAACTGAAAGGCCTTACCTACTCAAACAATACTTTTTTCCCCGGCGAATTATTCAATTCAGAGCAACCTTACACCGTTAGGAATACAAGGGCACAGGCAATCCAGGTTTTCCCGTTTCAGTACAACCCGGTAACCAGGGTTTTGCGCGTGTATTACCAACTTACCCTTTCGGCTGATATCAGTACTGATAAATCAGGTATCGATGTTTCGGAAAACAACCACGACATTAAAAATATTGAAGGCCTGGGTATTAGCTGCATTAACCAGCCCGTTTCGAGGTTAAAATCCGGACAGCTCCCCTCCGACCGGGGCTGCATGCTTATTATTTGCCCGGAAAATTTCCGCACCGCCAT
>CAYNVK010000565.1:0-2536 GCA_964400395.1 uncultured Lentimicrobiaceae bacterium
CTAATACCTTTCATTAATAAGCTTATTAACAAATTCTGCAATATCAGTATCGCCTGCAAATACCTTATCAAGCTGCAGCATCATATGATAACCGGTTTCGGGCATATTGCTTTCTATCAGTTTTTTAAGAATAATGCTCATTGCAATCCGCCCTTCCAAAACAACTTTATTAGGAATACCTTCGTTAAAAAAGCCTTTGCCTATCAATAGGCCAAGCGTACGATTACGACTTAAGTCGTTGAGAGCAGTGAGTCCAAAATCGCCGATGCCACAGTAATGAAGCAGGGTTTCCTCCTGTCCGCCAAAATGCACCAAAATATTACGCATTTCGTTAAATGCCCGGGTAAACATCATAAACCTTAGATTTGGCGAATTGAAATGCGCATCGACAATACCGATAAGTATGGCATAAATATTTTTCAGGATGCTGATAATTTCTACACCAAGCAAATCAAGCGAGGTATCCACAAAAATATTGGTATTGTCAAAAACAGGTTCCAGGTCCCTGCAGAGTCCTTCTTCGGTTGATGCCAGTGTAAATGCAGTTGGACTGTTATTAATTATTTCGCGGGCAAATGATGGTCCTTTTAAGGCGCAAACGGGATTTACAACAATTCCTTTCAAACATTGGGAAATTATTTTATCCTGACACCCAAAACCTTTTGCGAGGTTTATGAGGATAGCATTTTCGGGAAGTAAAGGCTTAATCTCCTGAATATATTTGACCACCGCTACCGATGGGATAGCAATAAATACAATGTGAGCTTCTTTAAGTACTGCAGGATCGGTGGTAGCCATAAGCGCCGGAATGAGCCTGATATTCGGGAAGTATTTCTGGTTGAAGTGAGTTGTAGCAATCGAATCAACAACTTCATTTTCAACAGATAATAGAGTTACTTTTAAATCATTGCGTACTGCCAGCGAATTTCCCAGTGCAGTACCTATGGATCCGGCACCGAGTATTACAATATTCTGCATTTTTATCATTTTCATTTTACATATGAGTTAATCGCCTTACATTTTCAGCAAATGCCGACGGGTTGCTCCATTTGCGCCATCCTGATCTTATGCTGTCAAGTTCTGAGTCATGATAAAATCCCAACAAAAACAGGACAAATGGATATAAAATAACGAGTAAAGTTTTAACTGCTATTCGTGGCACAACTTCCAGTGTATTGAAAAGCAGCGAAATACTATATATTCCTGCTGCTACCAAAAGCATCAAAAATACCCGTTTCAATTCATAAGGAATAGGGTAAGCTTTTTGTGCAAAATAAAAGGTAAGCACAAAGAACACCATCATCGACAGCAGCTTTGATAAAGCCGCCCCCTGATTGCCAAACCAACGAATCAGCACAATATTAAGCATTAAATTCAAAACTGCTGTTAAAATCACCGTAAGGGCAATGATTTTTGTTTTTTTCGTGATACTCAGTCCCGTAGTTGCAACATCTTTCATCATTCCGAAAACAACGGAAAATATTATGAAGGGAAAGATGTGCCAGGCTCCGAAATATTCTGTACGCCGGGCAAAAAGTTTTGTAATCTCCAGGCCAAATACCATCATTGCCAATGCAATGATCATGGTTCCGAAGGTATAGTACGTTAGCAGCTTGGCATAAAAGCGTTTGTTGCCGCTGTCGTTCATCATCCGGAAAATCATAGGCTGTATTGCAAAATTAACCGAAGTGATAACAAAAACATTTAACGTATTGGCAAGCTTAAAACCATAAGAGTATAAACCCACATCGGACAGGTTTCCAAGTACTTTTATCGAATACCGGTCAGTAACATTCAGCATCACCAATGCCACACCCGACATAAACAAAGGAAGACAATACAAAAGTATATCCCGCAGTAAATCGCGCTCGAACCTGAAAATCATATTCCTGAAGCTATATTTTGCCAGAACTGCCGCAAACGCAAGGCTGCCGGCAATCTGCCCGTAATAAACGCCTTCGATGCCTGCATTACGGTACACAATGAAATAGATTGTAACCGAAAGGCTAAAAACAAGTTGAAGCAGGTTAGCCAGGGTAAAAAGCCAGGGTTTCTCCTGCAGCCTGAGCAAGGTATTGGGCATCAGCAAAACAACCTGAAACAACGATGAAATAAGCATCAGGTGCAGCAGATAGGTATAATCGGCTGAGTCGAGTATGAGTAATGAAAAATGTTTCAGAAATGGCAACAGGGCCAGGTAAGCCAGCACAACAATAATGACCTGGAAAGCAGTTATTGTAAAAAACAAGGATTCCTTTTTACCTTCGGCGCTTTTATCCCAATACCAACGAAAAAAACCTGAATACAGCGAAAAACCAAAGATGGCAATTACCACGGCTGCAGTAACTTCGAGCAGGCCCAGAATTCCGAACTGGGTTACCGAAAAACTCCTGGTATACAGCGGGATAAGCACAAAGCCTGCCAGTTTGGTCGACAATGTACCCAATCCATAAATGGCGGAAAGGCGGAAAAGTTTTCGGAAATCAGCTAACATGAATACTTCTTGGAAGTCGGATTGCAAATGTAGCGGAAATTT
>CAYNVK010000566.1:0-2535 GCA_964400395.1 uncultured Lentimicrobiaceae bacterium
CTGTTGAAAGAGACATTAACAGAGCTTTTACAACGACATCCACTGTCTATATTATTCTGTTTTAATAGAAATTGTTGATGCCACTCAATTATCTGCAACGTCACCCGATTACTTTATGAGTTTTGGTGCAACGAGCGGGACTAGTGTAACTTCGCTTGCAGGCAGACTTGGAATAAAATCAGTCAACTCAGGAGCAAATTTTAGGTTATGTATGGGAAATAATTCTGGGGGAACGCTTGTTTACACTGACTTTGCGCAAGATCTTTCATTTGGTACCACTTATCTTGTTGTTGTAAAACTTGATAGGTCTACATCACCAATTTCTGCAAGTTTGTGGGTAAACCCAACCAGCTTGGGAGGAGTAGAACCTTCAGGTTCGGTTAATAACACTAGTGGTACTGGCACATTTACAGCGTTCAATTCCATTTGCATAAGAAATGGATCCGGAACGCCTAAAGCATATCTTGATGAAATCCGCGTTGGTGAAACCTGGGCAGATGTTACTCCCGCCGCCGCAACCACCCCCACCCTCACTATTACCGCCCCTGTAACCGGCGATAAATGGGCACAGGGCTCAATCCAAACTATTAACTGGACTGCAAGCGGTACAAACGCCGACCTGATGATTGAATATACCGGCAATGCATCGGATGCAACACCTACCTGGAATACAATTAATCCTTCCATCGCCGCTAACCTGGGCACCTGGACTTTAGACATACCTGCCGATCTGCCGGTTGGCGATGACTATAAAATCCGCATCACCGATATTCCGCAAACAGCACAGGCTGTTTCAGGTTTACTTAGCATCACCGCCGCCCCGGCCCCTGTTGCTACTTTTTCCCCGGCTAACCTGGCTACAGGCATAGGCATTGGTTCTGAAATTAAAGTATCCTTTGATGTACCGGTAAGAAATATTGACGATACAGAAATTACCGATGCTAACGTTGCATCACTTATAACCCTGAAAACTACCGACGCAGCCGGCACAGCAGTTCCATTTACCGCTACCATTGATGCAGCTAAAAAAGTGATCACCATAAACCCGGATGCTGACCTGGCCTATGAACAACTTTATTATGTTGCCATTGCCCCGGTTGAAGGCCTGAGCAACAACCCTACTACCGAACAGACAATAACCTTCACAACGGCTGCCAGTCTGGCTGGTTCGCTTAGCGATGTTACTATTGAGGAAACCGGCCCCTATTATGCAGGCGATCAGGTAACCATAAAATGGGTATCAACAAACATTACCGATGTACAGATTGAAGCATGGATCCCCAGTGAAAACAAATGGGAAGTAATTGTTCCTACCACTCCTTCAACAGGAAGCGTTGTATTTCAAATTCCGGTTGATACCCAATACTCGACTGAATATAAATTACGCGTTTCCGATGTTGCCACGCCATCAGTGACTGCCGAAAGCAGTGCATTCACCATTTTAGGTGCTTTGAGCAATGTTGCTATTACCGAAACTGCTCCTTACTTTGCCGGTGATGAAATAACAGTTACCTGGGCTGCAAAAAACATCAATACGGTAAAAATTCAGTTGCTCGACCCGGTTGCATTAACCTGGAGCGACTTGGCCACAGCTGTTCCTTCAGCCGATGGTAGTAAAAAAGTAACCCTGCCGGCAAACCTGCTGACACGTGCTGACTACAAAATTAAAGTAACCAACGAAGACAATAACACAGGGCTCGAAAGCGCAGCTTTTGAAGTTATTTCAGTTGTTAACGATTTAATTACCTTACGTACTGTTCCTGCAGGTGTAAAAGTTAAGTTTGCTGGTATAGCAACGGTTACTTATGCCCGTAGCGCACGAAACCAGAAGTATATTCAAGATGCTACAGCCGCTATCCTTATCGACGATCCAAATCCTGCCGTTATCACAGGAACTTATAACATTGGTGATGGAATAACCAACATCGTAGGAAAAAACTCCCTGTACAATGATCTCATTGAGTTTGTACCTGTTTCAGGTGGCGAACCGGCAACTGGAATTGCCATTGTACCCGAAGTACGTACACTCGAGAGCCTTACACCTGCCGACCAGTGTAAGCTTGTTAAAATTGAAAACTTTGCATTTAAAACACCTACCCAATTTGACGTAAACGGAAAATTCCCAACCACTGCCAAAAATTTCGATGTAGAAGGTTTCGACAATACTTTGATGCAATTCAGAACCGGTTTTACTGAAGCTGATTATATGGGTGGATACGTTCCGGTTGGACCAATCGCTACTATTGCGCTGGTTGGACAATTCAAAACTACCATGCAGATCACTTCCCGTTTTTGGGCAGATATGACCATACCAACAGTTGCTGATTTTATGGCAGACAAAACTTTTGTACTGACCGGCGAAAATGTAAGTTTCATGGATATGTCGAGTAACCACCCAAGCGCTTGGGAATGGACTTTCGAAGGTGGAACACCTGCAACTTCGACAGAACAGAATCCGGTGGTTACCTATGCTGCCAAAGGAACCTATGCAGTTACCTTAAAAGCAACCAACCCTTCGGGTGTTTCCAATACTGT
>CAYNVK010000567.1:0-2521 GCA_964400395.1 uncultured Lentimicrobiaceae bacterium
ATACCCGATAAAGGTATTGTTACCGGAAAGCATAATACTGGTTTGTGTCGAAGTCTCAGCATCAATCTCAGTGCTTGCGGGAACAAATGAAAACTCGGAAGTACCACCTGCATAAGTATAACATCCTTCGTCGCCGGAAGCAGGAATACCAGGTAATCCACCAGCCAAAGCACCAGTTTTGGTGAAAGCCCCATCAGGAGTAGCTACTGTTAAACTGTAAGTACCGGAAGCCACATTTTTGGTGAATGTAAAAGTGGATGTATAAAAACAGTTACAACAGTTTACCTTTTCATTTACAGAAGCCGACCACCATTCAGGGGTCACCGACGAATTTACCCAGGGACCGACGCCAAAATGACCTGCTACACTTTTATCAACTACCCAGGATTTTGAAGCATCAGCAGTTAAATTTGTTACAATAGCCGGATCAGGTTGAAAATCACTGCGCACAGTAATTTCTTTGGTTGCAACAGAAGATGTGCCACCTTTACCGGTTACAACAACTCCTATTCTATAGGTATTTACACCGACTGTAGTGAACCTCTTCGTGAATTTGGCTCCAAATACTCCAGGCAAATATGCATCCGGGGCGGCGGCATTATATCCAATCCTGCAGGCCAGACCATTTTCAGCGGTAATGGTAATATTCACATTACCCGATCCATCACCATTAGGATGGTTTGCATCCTGACCAACAATTTCAGTAGCAATAACGATATTAGCAGGAGCAGTCAAATCTCCAAGGCTATATTCCTGTTTGTTGCATCCACTGTAAATCATTACCAGTGTTACAGCAACTATAAGTGTTTTAAACATATTTTTCATCAGTTTCTCTTTTTTAGTTGGTTAATCTGATATTATCGAGGTAGATAATTGCTCCTGCGCCGTTATTTGCATCATCATACCTCAAAACAAGTTGAGTGAATTTTGCATCATTGGGAATTGCACTGTTAGTACCGAAATTAAATACTAATTCTTCCCAGGCCCCGGAAGTGGTTACCGGTGTCTTTATAATGGCATTCCAGGGATTTGCTGCCGATGTACCAATCGCCCATTCCAGCTCAACATTAAGTTTTTTACCAATATTTGCAGGATCGGGATTATATACTAACACTTTGATAACTTTTCCATAGGCAAAATTTATCGGAACATTCAGCGGGCTATACGTTCCGCTCCAGCTGTCATAGCCTCTTATAAATTTACCTACAGTGGCACTGGTATTTAAACCAGAGGCATTGGGGTTAGCTACTTTTTCGAAGCCCTGGCCTCCGCCAAAAGTTCCAAAGAAGTAATTCATGGTAGGACTTTCCCAGGTAAGTGGTAACCCAAACAAGGTTTTCACAGCTTCAGTTTTTGCTGCACCACCACTGAGTGCGACTACTTTCAGATCGAAAGGACCGCCGGCAGCGTATACATGCGCCGGAAGCTTTTCACCAATTGCCATGGGAGTTCCCACTTCATTAGCTACATCGCCGTAGTAAACCAGGAATGATTTTGCATATTTGGCTGTAGCACTAACCTCTGTTTCTCCTTCAATTTTTACGATTACATCTTCCGGGGCGCGGTATGTAACAGTTAAAGGATAGGTGGCCACGGTGTTTACACCGGCTAAATCAATGGATGTGATATTAACGGTATAGCTTCCTTCGGGATAACTATGTGAAACAATTCCGCCAGGCGTTGTGGTTGCCAAAGCAGCTTCTCCTGTACCATGTCCGAAATTAACAACAAAAGAAGAAGCGCCTTCGCCCAGCGGGGTAATTTTCACAATTCCTGAGTTATCATTGCTGATATCGAAAATTTTAGATGGGTTTGTGGAAGCAACTGTATTGAGAAATGACAAATCCTGGTCAATTCCCTCTATTTTAGTACAACTTGAGGCAGCTACCAGTATAAACAGGAGACTGCATATTAATTTTATATTCTTCATGTCTAAATGGGATTATTGGTTATAACCTGGGTTCTGAACTAATTTGGTTCCTACTAATTCGGCATTGGGAATCGGGAAGATCTCATTCTTGCCTGCAACAAAACCTCTGCCGGCCAGCTTGGTAGCTGCATCGCCCCAACGTACCAGGTCGAAGAAACGATGTCCCTCACCTGCCAGTTCCAGCCTGCGTTCTGCCTTTATAGCAGCCAGCGAAACCGGTACAGATGGTAAACCAACCCTGGCACGAACTGCATCGAACAATTGTTGTGCCCTTGTGCCGGTGGCGCCCAAAGCTTCGGCTTCCATCAGATAAGTATCAGCCAGGCGGATAATGTAGCTATCCTGTTTATAATTAAGTACTGCATCACCACCCAGTGTGGAAACATCAGCCATGGTAGGCATAAATTTTTTGAAGAAGTAACCTGTATTCTGATAGCCTTCAATATAAGATGCTTTACCTTCGGCACTGAGGGTTTTCAGGTCGAGAACGGTTGATGAAAAGCGCGGATCATTCTTGATGGCATCATAAAAATCCTGGGTAAATACATTGAAACTCCAGCCCGAGGGTAAATCTGGTGCCGGGGCTTCAAT
>CAYNVK010000568.1:0-2487 GCA_964400395.1 uncultured Lentimicrobiaceae bacterium
GGATTTGTCGGTAAACCCGAAATTAGGTTTGTGGCCCAGGTTGGTTTTCAGTCGCCTACGCGTTTACCTGAGTACCTCGGATCAGCCGAATACGTGAAGCTTTATAACAAGGCACTTGTTAACGACGGGCTTCCGGCTTCGGTCGACAGTAAATTTGATCCGGCTATGTACGATGGTACGCACGATCAGTTCCAATATCCTGATGTGGATTGGTACAATGAGTTTCTTAAACCTAACGCGTTGCAGCAGCAATACAAACTTTCACTCATCGGGGGAACATCCGTAATCCGTTATTTCGTGTTCCTGGGTGTTTCGAAACAAAACGGGATTTATGAATTTGCTGACATCAACCCGCAGTACAATACCAATCCGAAGTTTTCGAGGTATAACCTGCGTTCCAATATGGATATTAATGTTACCAAAAGCCTGCTTTTAACCGTTAACCTGGCTACCAGGGTCGAAAACCGGCATGTGCCCAACTCGAGTGCATCATCCATTTTCTCAACCCTTTCGCAGTTGCCACCCAACGCCATGCCTGTTACCAACCGCGATGGTTCTATCGCAGGAACATCCGTTTACCGGAATAATCCCCTGGGTATGATTTCCAAAGTCGGCTACCGCGATAACTACACCAGGATATTGATGGGGAATGTTGAGGCAACCCAAAAATTAGATTTCCTGTTAAGGGGCTTGTCGGCAAAAGCAATGATGGGTCTCGATGCATCTAATTATTATTCAACCGGTCGCAGCCAGACGTATGCTGTTTACCAGGAGTTTATAACCGGCGACTCAAGCGAATATATCAAATACGGCGAAAACAGTAACATCAGCATCAACTCAACAAGATATGATGATGGATTTTACTACATGCTAACCGCACAGGGAGGCTTTGCGTACTCGGCTACTTTCGGGCAAAACGCGCTGGCTGCCGATGTGGAATATATGCAGTCGAGATATGTTCCGAAAGGTAATGACATTGCCTATAAAAACCAGGGTATTTACGGAAGGGCTACGTATGGTTTCAGGGAGAAATATATAGCTGAATTCGGTTTTGCCTACAACGGTTCCGAGGACTTCAGCGAAGGAAACCGCTTCGGGTTTTTCCCTGCTGTTTCGGCAGCGTGGATAGTTTCCAGCGAATCATTCTTCCCCCAGGTGGCTAACATCTCTTTCCTGAAACTCAGGGCTTCGTATGGAAAAGTGGGTAATTCGAAACTTGGTCTGGAAAGATTTCCTTACGAGCAGAAATATTACGGCGGAGGCGGATATACTTTTGGATCAGGTTACGGAAGTACCGATGGATCGTACGAAGGCCGTCTCCCAAACAGCAATCTTACCTGGGAAGAATCGCTGAATGCCAACATCGGCATTGATCTCGAGATGAAGGACCTGCTCCATTTCTCGATTGATTACTTCAACAATAACAGGAAGAATATCATTACCACCAGCTCCAACATAACCCCCGGAACTATCGGGCAATCGCTGCCTTACGAAAATAATGGTACGGTTGTAAACAAGGGTTTCGAATCAATCATCAGCCATCAGCACCAGGAAAAAACCTGGGGTTATTCGCTGCAGGCCAATATCTCGTATGCAACCAATAAAATTGTCAGCATGGAGGAAGTCAGCGGTTTACCCGATTACCAGTACAAACAGGGTAAATCAGCATCCGCATTGTGGGGACTCGAAGCTATTGGTTACTTTAAGGACGAAGCCGATATAGCCAACAGCCCTTACCAAACTTTCCAGGCGGTGCAACCCGGCGACGTAAAGTTTAAGGATCAGAACAACGACAGTATCATCGATGCGCAGGATAATATAGTAATTGGCAACACCATTCCTCAATGGACCCTCGGTTTTGTGGGTACTGCAAATTACAGGGGATTCGATCTGCAATTTGTACTCTCGGGCATGGTAGGCCGAACGGTTTATGTTACCAACAACGCCATGTGGGTGCTTCAAAATAACAATAAAGCCACTGATATAGCTTACGGAGCATGGGAAAAAGGCGTAAACGAGGACAATGCATCCTACCCCAGGCTCACCACCCTGAGTAATAAAAACAATTACAACAGCTCATCCCTGTGGGCCAGATCAGGAGATTTTATCAGGCTCACTAACCTCGAGGTCGGTTATTCTCTTCCGGCCAAAGTACTGGCGAAAATCAAGTTGAAACAAGTCAGGTTTTTTGTCAACGCCTACAACCTGTTCAGTTTAGATTCAATGAAAGAATTTAATCTTGATCCCGAAGTACCCGATGCAGGTGTATCCGGTTACCCGGTAATGAAAGTATACAACACCGGTGTTAACGTTAATTTTTAAATCGGAAGCTAACCTAACCATTCGTTGTTAAAAAGCACCTAATCAATTTTGCAATCAAGGTAAACCTTTTGATAACGAGTAGTAAACAGCATCAAAATCGAAAATAATAAAATGAAATAGCCGGGTTAAATAGTTCGCCAAACAAGGATGATATTGTTTAGAACA
>CAYNVK010000569.1:0-2481 GCA_964400395.1 uncultured Lentimicrobiaceae bacterium
CGTGCAAGAACCGGAAATGCAGTAATACTCATGGCTACACCCATAAATAACCCGAACGAAAGGAACGGAATTCCAGCGGGAGCAAATGAAGTGTAGATGAAAAAGGCCAGGCCCAGGCCAAGGGTAAACGGTAAAATGATACTGGCATGGCTGATCAGCACGGCATCTTCGGCCCTGTTTTTCAAGGTCTTGACATCGAGTTCCATCCCTACGATAAACATAAAGAGGATTAAGCCGATCTGGCTCAGGAATTGCAGGTTTCCCAGGCTCTGAACCGGGAAGAGCGCGGTGGAAAAAGCAGGCAGGAAAGCACCGGCAAAGGAAGGTCCAAGCAATATTCCGGCAACAATTTCGCCTATTACTGCCGGCTGCCCGATTTTAAGAGAGAGCCAGCCCAGTATGCGGGCAACAATAATGATGGTTATGATCTGGGCCAGCAGCAGGGCCAGCGGACCCTGGATATTATGCCACAAACCCAGTAAAAACTGTGACTGCGGGTTTGTTTCGAGAACAGTTTTAGTAAGCATTCGGCCCGATTCCAATCCTTTACCAAGGATGAAAATGCCATATATCAGTGCAACAAAGGCGCTGATGGTAACAAAATAGGCTAAAACAATTTTAAATTTCTTCACAATTACCGGACAATAAAGTTTATAATTCTTACAAAATCTGACGGTCGCAGTTTTACAGAAATCAGTGATTTTAGTTTATACAGTAGGTAAATTGTCAAAAGACAATACAAAGTTCAAAAGTTTTATCGGAAGAAAAACCTGAGATCGTGATAACGGGATTGTTTTTGTAATAAGCCGGTGAAAAATTGTAATAAAATTAAATTATTCTGTATTTCCTGCAATATCTGTGATAAAGATCAAATATGATCGGAACTGAATTCTGACTATGATTTAATATGCTGTATGAAATTCTTTCGGTACATATCGCTTAGCGTTACCATCAAAGGTTGTCCGTTTTCGCCCTGTATACGCATGGTTATTTCGTTGTGCGAAAAAAAATGAACTGATTTCAGCGCTACTATTTCCCTTTTATTGATTTGGCAGAATTGGCCGGCAGGCAATAATGTCATCAGCCTTTCGAAAGTAATGTTCTTTAAAACCAGCGAAGAACCGTCGTGCATGCAGGCAACTTTATCGCGGCTGTCGGTTTCGGAGGTTTTAATATAAGCCAGCTGTTCAAAATAAATCAGGGTTCTGCCTTTGTCGGTGTTCAGCTGTATGTATTTTGGTTTGTAGTAATTGCTTTCAATACGGTTCAGCGCCTTTTGTATGGCTTGCTGAAGCCGGTTAAATTGTACCGGTTTTTGCAAATAGTCGATGGCATCCAGCTCAAAAGCATCCATAGCGTATTCCTTGTAAGCCGTTATAAAAATTACAGGCATTCCTTTTAACATGCTGCTAACCTGCAATCCATTGAGGCCGGGCATTTCAATATCAAGGATACATAAATCGCATTCCATCTCCTGGAATTCTTTCAGCAACATGCGGGGATCATTATAAGCCCGCACTACTTCCAGTTCCGGAATCTGTTCACAAAGAAGCTTTAAATAAGCTAAGCCCTGCAATTCATCATCCAATAGCAAGCATTTTAGCTTTGTGTTCACGCAGGTTTATTTTTAGATGGGCTATATAAATATTGTCCTCCACAAATTTATCGAGTGTATAATCCTCATTATAAATGATTTTCAACCGCTGTTCCATAATTTCGTCGCCAATGCCGCTCTTCTCCTTTTTCATGGGTTCTTTTGCCGAAATTTTATTGGCTACCGTTAATGAAAAAATACTGTCGATAAACGAAACTGTAACGGAGATAAACGAATCCGGACTTTGCAGGTCAGCATGTTTGAACGCATTTTCAATCAAATCAACAGAAATTAAAGGAACCATATAGCGCTGCAGATACATAGGCTCATTTTCATGAATCTTCAGTTTTACCTTTAACTCGAAAAGCGGGCTAAGCTTAATTTTGTTGATCTCGATAAGGCTGACGATAAAATCAACTTCCTCCTTGGGTGTAACATAAGGTTTATGGCTATCGTACAATATATAATCGAGCACATTCGACAATTTATCAATGGCATAATACGACTGGTACACATGCGATTGAATAGAGTTGAGGATGTTTTTCAGAAGATGGGGATTAATCCTGGTTTCAATGGTTTCCAGTTGGGCACTATTCAGTTGTTGTTCGAATTCTTCATATTTACTGATGGCGTCACGCGTTTTCTGCTGTTCGCGCCCGAGCCTGATCAGCAAATATATAATACAGGCAATAAGGGCAATTGAAATTGGTATTACCCAGAGGATGTTTTTATTCAATATTGAAGTTATTTCGCTCATACTCTGAACAAAAGTACAATTTTTCAGGGATTGATACTACGGCAAATTCAGATTTTGAAAATTTGAGTAGTATAATTTTCACTCCTGAAGATCGATACAGATTGAGGCTTCATAAATACCAGTTAGTGAT
>CAYNVK010000570.1:0-2470 GCA_964400395.1 uncultured Lentimicrobiaceae bacterium
GAAAGAAAAATAAAAAACAGCACCTTCGCCGGTTTTGCCCTCGGCCCACACGCGCCCTTTGTGGATTTGAACCAGCTTTTTTACAATAGCCAGGCCTATGCCTGTGCCTTCAACACCTGTAGTACCGGGCAGTCTTTTAAAAACCTCGAATAACTTTCCGGAAAAAGCCATGTCGAATCCAATACCATTGTCTTTCACGAAATATGAATTTTCGAGCTTGCCACTTTGCCCGCCAATTTCGATGACCCTGCCGGTTTTGGGAGCCGTAAATTTAATGGCATTCCCTATCAGGTTTATCCATACCTGTTTTATCATCGAAGGATCGCCTGTTGCAGGTGGCAAATCATTTATCGTGAAAGTTATTTCGTCCTTTTCGCTTTCAGCGGTTAATTCTTCGATCACCCGTTTAACAATGCTGTTCATATCCAGTCCCGTAAACTGAAGTTCTTTTTGTCCGAACCGCGAAAATGTAAGCAAATCATCGATCAGGAAGCCCATTTTATTGGCGCCATCAACAATGGCTTTCAGCATGCGGATACCTTCAGCATCGAGCACCCCTGAATAATCTTCGAGCAGCAGGCTGGCATACCCGTTCACTGCCCTGAGCGGGGTGCGTATTTCATGTGAAGCTGAGTAACTAAAGCTTTCGAGTTCGTTCATGGCAGCCTGCAGTTTTGCGGTACGCTCCACAACCCGTGTTTCGAGAATTTCATTCAAATTCATGATCTCAGCCTCCACCTTTTTCCGATCAGTAATTTCTCTGATGAATGAAAGTGAAATGTCATTCGACATGGCCAGGATTCTGTCCTCGAAATATCGAAGCTCGTTATTAACCATCATTTCGTATTCAAAAGTAACTACTTTTTTGGTCTTGATGGCAGTTTCGATAGCCGTCATCACCGGGCCTGCCACGTGGGGCGGAATTACCTCTTTAATAGATTTCCCGATAAGGGATTCAGCAGGTGCGTATAGCAATGCAGGATCAGGAGCCTGTACCGAAAGTATGATTCCATTTCGTTTAACGCGGAACACAATATCAGGGTTTGCCTCAATAATGGCCCTGTTTTCTTCATAGCTCAGCCGCAATGAGTTTTCGGCCTGTTTCAAACCGGTAATATCGTGCATGGTAACAAACACCATGAATGCCTTTTTTTCGCCATTTCTGAACTGTGGTTTTGCATTTACCGCCAGCCACCGGAATTCACGATCCACAGGATTGAAAACGCCAACATCCATTACAACATCCTTTCCAGAATCTATGGCCGCGATGGATGGATACTGATCGGGAAACAACAGCTCATACTGTTCGTCCACTATTTTCCAGTCAGGGTGGCGGGAATTCCTGCCAAAAAACTGCTCGCGTGTTAACCCGAACATGCTTAATGCTGCAGGGTTAATATCGGTAAACGTGCCGTCAGCAAGCTGGTAAAACACACCTTGCTGCATATTTTCGAAAAGCAGGTGATACTTCTCTTCGCTCAGGCGAATAGCTTCGTGGGTCTTTTTCCGTTCGGTGATGTCGCTGAAAAACACAGCAAACTTCCCTGCTTCAGGCGAATAGGCATAAATGCTGTAATACTTACCGCTGCCGGCATTGTAATCTTCAAATTCCTCGGGTACTCCGGTTAAAACAATCCGTCCGTAGTGTTTTATCCAGGTTTCCTCAATGTTTGGCATAACCTCCCTGATAGTGCGGCCAATTACGAGTTCTGATTTAATGCCCACCACTTTTTCCCAGGCTGGATTTACTTCGAGGAACCTGTAATCGAAAGGCTTGCCGTTTTCGTCAAGAATCATTTCATGCAAGCCAAAAGCAATAGTCATTTTATCAATCAGTCCCCGGTATTTGGATTCACTCTTTTCGAGCAGTTTTTTTGCCACTTCTCTTTCGGTGATATCGCTTAGCTGCAGGTATAGCCTTTTCTGACCATCCATTTCGATGATCACAGCCGAGACCAGGCAAATCCGTAATTCGCCGGAGCGGGTTCTGAATTCAATCACCACGCCATTCAAAGTCCCTTCGAGCTTAAGCCTTTCAACCAGCCTGGTCCGTTGGGCATAATCGTTATAAATCCCCAATTTTTTAGCATAGTTCCCAATCACTTCGTTTTTCTCCCATCCCATCATTTCGACAAATTGTTGGTTTGCATCAACAATAATTCCTTCATCGAGGGTCGAAATAAGCACCATGCTTGGATTTAGGCTAAAAGCTTTGCGAAATTTTTCTTCGGAACTTCGCAGGGCATCGGCTACTTTACGGCGATCGGTAATATCGCGCATGGTGTGAACTACATAAACCAATTCCCCATCAGCATCAAATAAGGGGTCTACGGTCAGATCGTACCACCTCCCGGCAAAACTGAATTCAGAACTTTCGCGTTGCCGGCTTTTTTTCATTTTTGTTATCGGGCAGGTTTGTAATGGTTTGTCGCTATTGTGAAAAACCTGCCAGCACGATTTCCCGATCAGG
>CAYNVK010000571.1:0-2459 GCA_964400395.1 uncultured Lentimicrobiaceae bacterium
AAGTAAATTTTTTCGCCGATTTCCAACACCGAGTTCATATCGTGGGTTACCACCACGGTGGTCATATTGTATTCCAGCGTTATTTCCTTAATCAGTTCATCAATCAGGTGTGCTGTCTGTGGGTCGAGCCCCGAGTTGGGTTCATCGCAAAACAGGTAACGAGGATTCATGGAAATAGCCCGGGCAATAGCCACACGTTTTTTCATTCCGCCGCTCAGTTCGCTGGGGTACAACTTATTTACATTACCCAGGTTAACCCGCGAGAGACAAAAATTGGCACGTTCCAGTTTTTGCTGTTGCGTTTGTTTGGTGAACATGGTAAGCGGGAACATTACATTTTCCTCAACGGTGAGCGAATCGAACAAAGCACCACCCTGGAAAAGCATCCCGATTTCCTGCCTTATTTCTTTCATTTCGTTGAACGACATTTTCGAGAACGCGCGTCCATCGTAAAAAACCTGTCCTGAGTTGGCTTCGAGCAAACCAACCAGGCATTTGAGCAATACCGTTTTACCCATACCGCTCTGGCCAATAATGAGGTTGGTCTGTCCTTTTTCGAGGCGCACCGATACATTATCGAGTACCAGGCGGTCGCCAAAGCTTTTGCTGATGTTTTTCCCTTCGATCATGCCAGCAGTATTTGGGTAAGGATCAGGTTCATAAAGATGATGGCAATGCTGCTGTACACAACGCCGTTGGTGCTTGCTTCGCCCACCTCGAGGGCTCCGCCTTTGGTGTAAAAACCGTGATAGGCCGAAACCGAGGCAATAATGAAAGCGAAAACCACCGTTTTGGTAATGGCGTAAAAAATATCGTACATATGGAAAAACGACTGGATTCCGTAAATATATTCAGCCGAAGGGAAAAGACCGGTCGATATACCTGCAAACCATCCGCCAATAACAGCCAGCAGCATGCTCATCATAATCAGGAAAGGATTGATGATCATGGAGGCAATAATTTTTGGCAGAATCAGGAACGTGGCGGGGTTTATTCCCATGATTTCGAGGGCGTCAATCTGTTCGGTTACGCGCATGGTTCCCAGCTCAGAAGCAATGCGCGAACCCACTTTACCCGCCAGTATCAGGCTGATGATGGTAGGCGAAAACTCGAGTTCAACACTCTGCCGGGTTACAAAACCAATGGTGTACGATGGGATAAGCGGGGTATCGATGTTAAATGCCATTTGTATGGCCAGTACCGCACCCATAAAAACCGAAATGATGGCAACAATACCCACCGATGCTAACCCGAGACCTTCCATTTCGACCAGCACCTGCCGGAAGTAAATCGATTGTTTTTCAGGTCGTTGGAAAGCCTGCCGGAGCATACTCAGGTAGCGGCCAAAGTGAAATAAATATTTCATGCTGTACAATAATTAGTGCTAAATTAGCGTAAATTTTCTGATCAGCATTCACCGGGGCTTAATTTGTAAACAAGCTAAAGAAAAATAGATATTGATTTCAAGGGGAATGTTGTAAAAGTGAATCAAATTTTGTGGAAATGAATATTTTGAAAAATATAACCGCAATGGCTGCCATGAAGCGGCTTTTTTTAAGCCTGGCCATCATCCTGATATTAGCGTCAGCAGCATGCACCAGCAGCGGGTACAGCAGTAAATCGGGCCGGCACAAGTCCCCGGCATCAACCGGAAAAAGGGGCTGCGGTTGCAGCATGCTGAACCCGGCAACCCGCATTATTGACTTTTACCAGCCTGCCACTTATGACATACAAGCCTGAGACGCTCGAAGGCGTGCTGGCCCGTTTCCCTCAAAAGGCACACGGGCTTACCCGGCAATTATTCGATGAATACCACTTCCTTTTCCGTATCACGGCACCCCGAAAATCGAGGCTGGGAAGTTTTAAAGGTGCCCGGCTGGCTGGCAGACCTGTAATACAGGTAAATGCCGACCTTGGCCCCTATACTTTCCTGCTGGTTTTTCTGCACGAGGTGGCCCACCTGGTGGTGATGAAACAATATGGCCGTAAGGCAAAACCGCATGGCGACGAATGGAAAAATGCATATCGCCGGTTGGTGCAGCCATTTTTCGAACAACAGGTATTCCCCGAAGCATTGACAATGGAACTGCGACGATACTTTTTAAAAACACCGGCAACTTTTCACCGCGACGCCAGGCTGCTTAATACGCTGGCAGTTCTGGAAGGCGGCGCTGCTATTGTAACGGTGGGCGATGTACCCATGAACAGCACTTTTACCCTGGTGAGCGGCCGGCAGTTTGTGAAACTCGAAAAACTCCGTACCCGGTATAAATGCTATTGCCCGAAAACGCGTAAATACTATCTTGTTCCGCGCTCCGCACAGGTGTTGCAAGCCTGAAGTGATTAATTTATGTACGATTTGAAGTTTACGATTTACTCAAATCCCTGAACAATGACACTTAGATCCCTGCCTGACTGCGTCAGCAGGCAGGGTAACTCGTAAAACATACATCGTAAAT